>JAQXDJ010000433.1 GCA_029251425.1 Vicingaceae bacterium | reverse complement strand
GTAATAAATTTTTCATTTTTTATTTTGAGAAAACAAATGTAATCATCCTTCAAGCAATTAAAGTCATTCTAATTACCTTTATGACCAATAATAATTACAATGGTTTAATGGCTAGCTTAAAAGAACAACTTTACAATAATTTTCTACAAATTGCTGTGCAAAGAGTATCTGAATTAGAACAAATTATTAAGGAAGCACAAACTGCTGCGAATAATGAAACGAAAAGCAGTGCAGGAGATAAACACGAAACTGGAAGAGCCATGGCTCAATTAGAAACTGAAAAGCTAACTAACCAATTAAGTGAAGCCATAAAACTAACCGAACTACTTCATAAAATTAACCCAAAAGAAAAACACCAAATAATTGGATTAGGCAGTATTGTATTTACTAATAATGGGAACTTTTTTATTTCTGCTAGTCTTGGCAAAACAGAACTTGAAAATGAAATATTTTATGCCATTTCTAGTGTCTCTCCTATTGGAAAAAAACTAACAGGATTAAAAAAAGGTGATTCTTTTTCTTTTAACAGTAGAAATTTTGATGTAAATCAAATTTTATAATTCAATTAAGAACTCCCTTTCTATAAAAATAATTCTACCTCCTATTTCCTTTTTTAAAAATCAAACTATTAGCTTTACGTTTCTTAAAACTTAAAGACAATGAGCAGACAAATTATAGAATGTGTTCCTAATATTAGCGAAGGAAGAGATACCGTAAAAATTAAAGCAATTACTGATGTAGTTGAAACTGTAGAAGGTGTTAAATTATTGGATGTAGATCCTGGAAAAGCAACTAACAGAACGGTAATCACTTTTGTTGGAGAACCAGAAAAAGTTATTGAAGCAGCATTTTTAGTTATTAAAAAAGCTGCTGAGTTAATTGATATGAGTAAACAAACTGGTGCTCACCCAAGATTTGGTGCTACAGATGTATGCCCTTTAGTTCCTATTAGCGGAATTACAATGGAAGAAACTGTTGAATACGCTCATAAATTAGCTAAGCGCGTTGGGGAAGAATTAAAAATTCCTGTTTACTGTTACGAAAATGCTGCTCAAGAAGAAAAAAGAAAAAATTTAGCCAACTGTCGTTCGGGAGAATACGAAGGATTAAAAGAAAAGTTAAGCAACCCAGACTGGAAACCAGATTTTGGACCTGCTGAATATAATGATGCTGTACGAACAACAGGAGTTACTGCAATTAGTGCCAGAGACTTTTTAATTGCTTACAACATTAACTTAAACTCAACTTCTACACGTAGAGCAAATGCCATAGCTTTTGATATTAGAGAAGCTGGTCGTTTTAAAATGGAAAACGGTAAAAAGGTTTTAGATGCTAACGGAGAAGGAATTCGTATTCCTGGAAAATTAAAAGCTGTTAAAGGTATTGGTTGGTTTATTGACGAATACGGTGTTGCTCAAATTTCATACAACCTTACTAACATTAGCATTACATCTATGCATGTTGCTTTTGATGAAACTGATAAAGCTGCAACTGCTCGTGGCTTAAGAGTTACTGGTTCTGAGTTAATCGGATTAATTCCTTTACAAGCAATGTTAGATTGTGCTGATTATTACTTAATCAAACAACAACGTTCTTTAGGATGTTCTGAAGCAGAAAAAATTAAGATTGCTGTTAAATCTTTAGGTTTAGATGAATTAAAACCATTCAATCCGCAAGAGAAGATTATTGAATACATGTTAGATAATGATACTAAGAAATTAGTTGACTTTAATTTATCTGATTTTGCAGATGAAACTGCAGGAGAATCTATGGCTCCAGGTGGTGGATCTATTGCTGCTTATGTTGGAACATTAGGCGTTGCTTTAGGAACTATGGTTGCTAATCTTTCTGGACACAAAGCTGGTTGGGATGATAGATGGGAAGAATTCTCACAATGGGCAGAAAAAGGACAAGCTTACAAAAAGAGATTATTATTTTTAGTAGATGAAGATACTAATGCCTTTAATAAAATTATTGATGGTTTTAGAATGCCAAAAAGTAATGATGAAGAAATTGCTGCAAGATTAGATGCAATTGAAGCTGCTACTATTTATGCTACAGAAGTTCCTTTTCAAGTAATGGAAACTGCATTTAACTCTATGGAAGTTGCTAAAGCAATGTTAACAGATGGTATGCAAACTTCTTTATCTGATTCTGCTGTTGGTATTTTATGTGCTAAAACTGCAGTAACCGGAGCTTACTTTAATGTGAAGATTAATGCTAAAGATATTAAGGATAGAGTTTTTGCTGAAGATATTATTGCTAGAGCTGAAGATATTTACCAAAAAACAATTGCTATAGAAGCAGAAACAATTGAACATTTTAATTCTAAGATTTAAAGAAAATGAAATCTTTCTTGTTCCTTATAACAGTTTTACTTTCTGGATTTGCTTTCTCTCAAGAAGTAACTAATTTAAAAGCTATACAACCACATAAAGAATATGAAAACATCTTAGTTAAAAAATTAGATACAGATAACAATTCAACTTCTTTTTTAATTTGGATAAAGAAAGGAGTTAAATCACACAAACACAAAACACATTCTGAAATTATATCTGTAATTGAGGGTGAAGGTGTTATGACAATCAATAAAAAGTCGTTCGATATAAAATCGGGCGACTATTTTAGAATTCCTGAAAATACATTTCATAGTTTAAAAGTAAACTCTACAAAACCAATGAAAGTCCTATCTATACAGTCTCCAGAGTTTTTAGGGAAAGACAGAGTATTTGAACAGTAAAAAGCCAAACTCCAAACCCCTTGATTTTAGGGCGTTTCAGCCATAGTTGTTAACAAAACCCCCTATTTATCAACAATTACAGCGTTTTTTAGGGCTAAAACTTGCGTAATTGCTCAATTCGTCTATTTTTGTTAGTAATTAATAGAAGAAATTCAATTGTTTAACTTAAAAATTTAAAAACATGAACAAAGCAGAATTAATTGATGCAATGGCAAGTGATG
>JAQXDJ010000416.1 GCA_029251425.1 Vicingaceae bacterium | reverse complement strand
GATAAATATGGCGCTATAACATTAAATCCTACAATTGAAATTGATACCGTTTTAATCGATCGAAAATTAAAATTTAAAGCAGTAAACCATGTCATCAAAACCACAGATAAAGATTTCATGTTTTTAAACCCTATTTTAAACAAAACCCTCTTCCCTTCTAATTTCACCGCTTACTTTCCGAAAGGAAAAGGAGAAAAATTCACAGAGTTTAAAGACAGTATTTATTTCTATCAAGATTCTGTGATGTTAAAACCAAAAACAGAAGAACCTGATTTTGTAATTCCTAAAGATGGCGAACCTTATGTTTATAAAGTTAAATCTGGGGATGTTTTAGGATTAATTGCTGACAGACACAATGTAAGAGTATCTCAAATACAAGCATGGAATAATCTAAATGGAACAATGATTAATGTTGGTCAGAAACTAACCATATACGGTAAAAGCAAAAAAATAACCACCCCTAAGAAAGAAATTAAAGATAAGGAGACTGTAAAACCAAAAGCTATAACTAAAGCACCTAAACAAACAATTAAAAAGCCTAAAGTAAATGAAAACAAGGTTACGACACTAGAAGTTTACACCGTGAAATCAGGAGATAACTTATGGATTATAGCTAAAAAATACTCAGGAGTTTCAGCACAAAACCTAATGGATTTTAATGGGATTGATGGGAATTTAACTGTAGGACAAAAAATTAATATACCTAAGTATTAGTGAACGAAGAAATTGAACATAAAGAAGAGAAACAAATCTCTCCATTTATTACACTAATAAGTCTATTAGCGGTAATGGTTCTTTTATGCCTAATGATGTTCGCCTTTCCTAAGGATGGAATACAAATTGGCAGTTCAAAAATTGAGTTTCCAACAATAAACAGCTTTTTTGTTCCTCCTGTTGAAATAGATAGCATGGCTAAGGTTGAAGAAGATTTAGCTGAATTATTTGACTCTACTGTTGTGGTAACAGAAATTGATTCATCAATCATTCAACAAAAATTAGATTCATTAAAGAACTTCAGACAAAGTTTACAACTCAATGCTAAAGGAAAATCTTCTATGAAAAGCTTTTTTGCAGCTTTAGATAATGCTAAGAAAAAGAAAGTCCGCATTATGCACTATGGCGATTCGCAAATTGAAGCCGACAGAATTACTTCATACCTAAGAAATGAATTACAAAAGAAATTTGGTGGTTATGGCGTAGGATTATTTCCTGTAATACAGGTAGCTCGAAAAATGAGCGTTAATACTGAATACTCTAAAAATTGGAAGCGATACCCTGGTTTTGGAAGAAAAGATACTACTGTAAAACACATGAAATATGGTGCTTTAATGGCTTTTTGCAGGTACACTCCTATTCCAACATCAAATATTATTAGTGATACTGTAAATCATGATGCTTGGATAAAAATTAAAAAACCTAGAGCATCTTACGGCAGAACCAAAAGCTATGTTGAGTTAAGAGTTTTCTTAAGTAATTCTCATAAAAACGTTAACTATACCATTTTGGCAGATGGAGTAAATGTTTCTGAAGGAATTATTTCTGCCAATACTCCATTCCATACCTTAAAAGCAAACTTTTCAACTACTCCTGAAGAAATAACAATTTCTTTTAATGGTAGTGATAGTCCTAATGTTTACGGGATTTCTGTAGAAGAAAAAATTCCTTCAGAAACATTTACT
>JAQXDJ010000399.1 GCA_029251425.1 Vicingaceae bacterium | reverse complement strand
ATAATAAGTTAAACAAAATAGATAAAGGGAGCGCTTACTCGCTCTACAAATTAACCAAATATGTACTTTGGATTATTTCCATTTCATTAATTATGAATACGATTGGAATAAATTTAAATGCTTTACTAGTTGGTTCTGCAGCTTTATTGGTTGGTGTTGGTTTAGGTTTACAACATACATTTAACGATTTTATTTCGGGTATTATTTTACTGGTAGAAAACACTACCTCTGTTGGTGATGTGCTTGAGATTGAAAGTGAAGTTGTACTCATCCAAAACATTGGTTTAAGAACTTCTAGAGTAATTAATAGGGATGACATTATTATGATTATACCTAACTCTCAAATTACTACCAACAAAGTCATTAACTGGAGCCATCAATCTAAAAAAACACGTTTTAAAATTAACATTGGAGTTGCTTATGGTACTGATGTTAATTTGGTTTTAAGAATTTTAGAAGAAAGTGCAGCAGCACATCCTGAAATTAAAGACATCAAAGCCATTAAAGCACGTTTTATCGATTTCGGAAACTCTTCTTTAGATTTTGAATTGCTATTTTTTAGTAAAAATGTATTTAGAATTGAAAACTTAAAAAGTGACATTCGAAAAATTATTAATGATAAATTTATTGAAAATGATATTTCGATTCCGTTCCCTCAAATGGATGTTTATCTTAAGAAATAAAATCTGTCAGTTCGAGTATTTTGAGGTACGAAAAATGTATCGAGAATAAGATTTTAGTTATCGATACTTACCAATAAAACCGGAATACTAGAACTGACGACAACTTGACTTTCTCCTAAAAAAAACGTAATTTTGTTTAACATTACGCTAAATGTTATTAAAACACCACTTAGCTGAACATTAGCAATAATAACTCACAGATAAACATATGAAACAGATTCTAATATTTTCAATCTTAATATCCCTCGTTTCGGCTTGCTCTAATAAATCTAGTAAATTAATAGAAAATCAAACCCTATATTATGGAGGTGATATTCTTACAATGAGTGGCGATAAACCTAATTATGTTGAAGCAATAGTAACAAATGCTGATTCTATAGTATTTACTGGGAGACTTACTGAATCTAAAGAGCTATTTCCTTCAGCAAGAGAGGTAAATCTTAATGGAAAAACCTTGTTACCTGGATTTATAGATGCACACGCACATTTCGCTGGGTTTCCAAGTCAATCCATCGGAGCTCAAATACTACCTCCTCCGGATGCTGGAGCAAACAATATTGATGCTCTAATTCAAATACTGAAAGATTGGTCAACTCCTGAAAATATCGAATTAACTGGATGGATTTTTGGAATGGGATTCGATGATTCTGTTTTAGAAGATAAGCGATTTCCTACCAAAGAGGATTTGGACAAAGTATCAACAGAGCATCCTGTTATGATTATCCATATCTCTGGTCATTTTTGCGTTGTTAATAGCAAAGGTTTAGAATTACTTAAGCTAACTGCTGATTCTCCCGACCCAGAAGGCGGTATAATTAGAAGAATACCTGGTACAAAAGAGCCTAATGGGGTTTTAGAAGAATTAGCGGCAATTCCGTTTATGCCTATGGTGCTAGGTCCCAAGAGTGAAGAGGCCATAAAAACATTTCTTACAGCTGGTCAAAATATGGCTTTATCCTATGGTTACACTACCGTACAAGAAGGAAGAGCAATGCCAAGTTCTCATCTTTTTTTAGAGTATGCGGCTAATACTAATTTCCTAAAGTTAGATGTCGTAAGCTACATTGATTATTCTGTTGCTGATTCCTTGCTTAAAACAGATTGGCATAGCTCATCTTATAAAAATCACTATAGAATAGGAGGAGTGAAACTCACACTAGATGGATCGCCACAGGGTAGAACAGCATGGCGCACAAAGCCTTATCTAATTCCTCCAGAAGGAGCAGAAGAAGGATATTTAGGTTACCCAGCTATTCCATTGGATGAAGATGTTGAAAAAATTTATGAAAGTGCTTTTCAAAATAATTGGCAAATACATACTCATGCCAATGGAGATGCTGCTATGGATCAGATGATTCGAACCTTAAAAAAAGTTACAGCTAAATATGGGAATGAAAACAGACGAGATGTCCTTATACATGGACAGTATGTTAGGGAAGATCAGTTGGATGCATTCAAGGATTTAAATATCATAGCTTCTTTGTTTCCATTACACACTTTTTATTGGGGAGATTGGCATAAAGAAATAATTGGAGACAGTTTGGGTAATAAAATAAGCCCAACTCGCACTGCCTTAAATAAGGGATTAAAAATAACTATTCATACTGATGCACCCGTAGCATTACCGAATTTAATGCGCGTCATATGGACTGCTACAAACAGGGTCTCTAGATCAGGGAGCATCATAGGAGAGGAAGAAAGACTATCACCTTACGAAGCATTAAAATGCATTACAGAAAGGTCAGCTTATCAGCATTTTGAAGAGAAGACTAAAGGCACCTTAGAGATTGGTAAATTGGCGGATTTAGTCATACTTGATTCAAATCCATTAACTGTCGATAAAGAAAAAATTAAAGATATTATTGTATTAGAAACTATCAAAGAAGGTAGCTCTGTTTACAGAAGAGAAACTATTGCTAACATAAAATAAAAGGCATTAAAACGCCTCTTATACTAATCGTTAAACGAAGCTTTTCAAAATATAAATTTTCTTTACTCCTATTCCGATAAATATCGGGAGCAAATTCAGATGGTTTACCTTTTAAAAGCACATCTTTTCGTTCCTCAAAACATGCTTTTAAAGATTTGATGTAGTTGTTAATTATAGATTTATTACCTTTAACTCTTGCTCTTGAATTTAGAGTATAGTTTAAATTAAAATTAAGCAATGGCAGGAAAAAAGAAATTTGGATTTTTTGCTGGAGTTTTTACTCCATCAATTCTTACAATTTTAGGGGTTATAATGTACATGCGTTTAGGCTGGGTTGTTGGTAATGCAGGGCTAATTGGCACTATTATTATCATTTTAATTGCTCACGTAATTGCTGTATCAACAGGGTTAAGTGTGTCTTCTGTTGCTACAGATAAAAAAATTGGTGCTGGAGGTATTTACTACATTTTATCGAGAAGTATGGGAGTACCAATTGGAGGTTCCATTGGTATTGCACTCTATATTGGTACTGCATTTTCTATTGCCTTATATTTAATTGGATTTGCCGAAAGTTTTAACGGCTATTTTGATTTAGGAATGACCGTAAACGACTTCCGACTAACAGGAACTATTGCCTTAGTTTCCATTACAGCACTAGCGCTTATTAGTACTTCGGTAGCTTTAAAAGCTCAATTCTTTATTTTGGCAGCCATCATTATTTCATTGCTTTCTATCTTTTTTGGAACAATGGATTTTGCACCTGCAACAGTAAACTTATTTGCTTCTGAAGATTCAATGCCTTTAGAAACTGTTTTTGCCATTTTCTTCCCTGCTGTAACTGGTTTTACAGCTGGTATTGCCATGAGTGGTGATTTAAAAGATCCTAAAAAATCTATTCCTGTTGGAACATTATTAGCCATTGGTACTGGTTTAATTGTTTACATTGGTTTGGCTGTTTTTATGGCTTTTACTATCGATTCTGAAACTTTAAAAAGCGATTACAACATCTTAATGAAAATCGCTTATTTCGCTCCAGCAGTTGTTGCTGGTATTTGGGGAGCAACATTATCTTCTGCTTTAGGAGGTATTTTAGGAGGTCCGAGAATCCTTCAAGCAATGTCGTTAGATAAGATTACTCCTAAAATTTTCGGAAAAGGTAAAGGAAAAGATAACGAACCTGTTAATGCATTAATTCTTGTATTTATTATTGCTGAAGCAGGAATTTTAATTGGTGAATTAGACGTTATTGCTCGGGTAGTTTCTATGTTTTATTTAGCTGCTTATGGTTTCATCAACATTTCTTATTACTTAGAAAGTTGGGCAAATCCTGATTTCCAACCATCATTTAAAATTAAAAGATGGATAGGTTTAATTGGAGCCATTGCTTGTTTTGCTGTAATGTTTAAACTAGATATGGTTGCCATGTTTGGTGCTTTTGCTGTTATTGGACTACTCTATTTTTGGTTACAGCGTAAACAAATAAAACTACAATCTAACGATGTATGGCAAAGCGTTTGGAGCAATGTGGTAAATAAAGGATTAAAAAAATTAGAAGCTAAAGAAGTTGCTAGCGAAAACTGGAATCCAAACATTTTATTGTTTAGTGGAGAATCGGCTCAAAGAGAGCATTTATTAGAATTTAGTAAAGTAGTTTCTGGTAGGACTGGAATTGTAACCGATTTTAACCTTGTACAAAATAGTGAAGGCGGATTATCTAAAAACCAGCAAGCTGTTAAAGATGTAACATTAGAAAAATTAGGAATTTACGGTCGTAAGGTTGAAGTTGATGATCATTACTCTGGTATTGAGAACATTGCTTCTACTTATGGATTTACCGGAGTTGAGCCCAACACCGTAATGATGAACTGGAGCAGATTCACTAAATCTCCTCAAAAGTATGTTCAAATGACTCAAAAACTGATTCATTTAGATTATAACTTATTGTATTTAGATTATGATGAGCGTACACATTTTGGTAATTATCAAACCATAGATTTATGGTGGAGAGAAACCGATAGTAACAATGCT
>JAQXDJ010000385.1 GCA_029251425.1 Vicingaceae bacterium | reverse complement strand
TAACTATTTTTTTCTGATTTCTAAAAACATATATAAAGCTTTTGGATAAGAAACCAGTCCAAAATACTTTTGATGAGCCTTTAGTGGCAATTTTTGGTTGAGGCAATAAAGTCATTGTTGCTGGTAAAAACAGAATGGCAATAACAAACGCTAACAAAACACCAATAGCAGAATAAATACCAAAGTCTTGCATTGGTTTTATAGGAACTGTCATTAATGTAAAAAAACCTACAGCAGTTGTTAGTGAAGTGAAAAGTGTTGCCAAACCAACTTCTTTAAAAGTTACTTTAATTGCAGTAATTTTATCTTTTCCAGCTCTAAGCTCTTCAATGTATCGGTTTAAAATATGAACTGCATCAGACATTCCAACAACAAATAAAATAGTAGGAAGTAAGGTTGACATTACATCTAATGATTTACCTGTAATTTGCATAATTCCAAGTACACCTGTAATGGCAATTAAAACCGTTAATAGTGGAACCATTATGCCGTATAATGATCTAAAGCTGAGGTATAAAAATGTAATGATAAGGAGAACAGAAATGGATAAAAAGAGCATAAGTTCAAACCTCATTTTAGTTAAATAGGTTTTCTGTCCTCTAATTTTTCCTGCGTAATGGAGTTCTTTAAAGTTGTATTCGTTTATTAAGAGATCAAGATCATCTAAAAGCTCGTCAGAAGCCTTTTTTGTAATAATTTGGGCATTGTTTACAACAATACAAATGGATTTAAAATCGGAAGAAAATAAGGTTTTATGATATTCATTAGATCCCGAAATTCGAATAGAATCTTGTTGTAGTTTTTTAGTGTCGTTAATGTGTAAAAGCGGTACTTCAATAAAACCAAACGAATTAATTATAGGTGTTTTAACTGTTGTGGGTGAAAGCACTTCTTCTACATGGTTGATTTGCTCCAATTCTTTAGTAAAAGCATCTGCTTTTTTAAGAAATGTTTTATCAAATACACTATTTCCGTTTCCAATTGAAATTAAAACATAGTCGTTATCATTTTCAAAAGCTTCTCGGTAATCCAAGAAAAATTCTAAATCTTCATCATTTTGAGGGAAAAAATGCTCAAAATCGTAATCAAATTCAAGTTTTGAGCTAAAAAATCCAGCAATTAGCGTAAAAACAAAAAGTGCAAGAACTATAATTATGGATGTTTTTTTGGACAAATATGTGGTTTAAATGATTTGAACGTAGCAAAGTTAAGTCTATTTTAGTCATTAACAAAAGTTGTGAAATAGTGTTATTTCCATTCTTTTAAAATTGATATATTTACTACTGAGAATACAATAGTTTAACTTATGATTAAAAACTTAGCCGAATTTTATTATCACCAATTAGACAACAAACCTAAGAAGGATGCTTTTACGCAAAAAGAAAATGGGAAATGGGTTTCACTTTCTACTCAAGATTTTATTGATAAAGCAAATAAGTTTAGTTCAGGTTTACTAGCATTTGGAATTGAAAAAGGAGATAGAGTTGCTGTAATTTCAAACAATAGAATAGAATGGCATTTAACCGATTTGGCGCTACAGCAATTGGGTGTTGTTAATGTTCCTTTGTATCCAAACATAACAAAAGAGGATTATAAATTTATTTTAAATAATTGTGGAGCTAAAATGGTATTTATATCAGACCAAGAAATTTTGGGTAAAATTTTAGCTATTAAAGATGAGCTTTCAGAGTTAAAAGATATTTATACGTTTAACAAAATTGATGGACAAAAACATTATTCAGAATTGCTTGATGAAAATGTAAAGTCAGATGTTATTAATAAAATGAGAAACGATATTAATGAAACGGATTTAGCTACATTAATTTATACTTCAGGAACAACAGGGAATCCTAAGGGAGTTATGTTGTCGCATCAAAATTTGGTAAGTAATGTTTTGGGTGCTGAAAAGCGCTTACCGATTGAAGAAGATCAAAGAGCATTGAGTTTTTTACCATTGTGTCATGTTTTTGAAAGAATGTTAGATTATTTGTGCATTTACAAAAGTGTTTCAATTTATTATGCCGAATCAATTGAGATGATTGGCGAAAATTTAAAAGAAGTAAAACCTCATATTTTTGGAACCGTTCCTCGCTTGCTAGAAAAAGTATATGATAAAATTGTAGCAAAAGGTAATGACCTGACTGGGATAAAAAAAGGATTGTTCTTTTGGGCCTTAAAATTGGGGTTAAAATATGATCCGATTAAGAGTGGAGGAGTATTTTACAATTATAAATTAAAGCTTGCTAACAAAATAATTTTTAGCAAATGGAGAGAAGCTTTAGGAGGTAATGTAATGGCTGTTGCTGTTGGTGGTGCTGCTTTGCAACCGCGCTTGTGTAGTGTTTTTAATGCTGCTCAAATACCAATTTTAGAAGGGTATGGTTTATCAGAAACATCACCTGTAATTGCTGTTAATAGTTCGCTTCATGAAGGAATGATGGTTGGGACAGTTGGAAAACCTTTAGAAAACCTTGAGGTGAAAATAGCTGAAGATGGTGAGATTTTGGTAAAAGGACCAAGTGTAATGAAGGGATATTACAATCAGCCAGAATTAACCAAAGAAGTAATTAATGAAGAGGGTTATTTGCATACTGGTGATATTGGAGAGTTGGTTGATGGGAAATATTTAAAAATTACAGATCGTAAAAAAGAAATGTTTAAAACTTCGGGAGGCAAATATATTGCCCCACAAGTAATGGAAAATAAGTTTAAAGAGTCAAGATTTATTGAGCAGGTAATGGTTATCGGAGAAGGAGAGAAAATGCCTGCTGCTTTTATTCAGCCTAATTTTGAGTTTTTAAAAGGTTGGTGTAAAAGAAAAGAAATTGAATATACTTCAGATGAAGAAATTGTAAGGGTAGAACGAGTTGTTAATCGATTGCAAAAAGAGGTAACAATTAAAAATGAGAGCTTTTCTAATTTCGAACAAATTAAACGGTTTGAATTAATTGACCATGTTTGGACAATTGATAGTGGGGAATTGACACCAACTTTAAAACTTAAGAGGAAAAATATTTTAAAGAAAAACCAAGAATTATATCAAAAGATTTAATTGTTACC
>JAQXDJ010000369.1 GCA_029251425.1 Vicingaceae bacterium | reverse complement strand
GTGATTTAATTCCTTGTAAAAACCATATATTTGCCACTTAATTTAATAGATAGAGGAAGATGATGAAAAAAATAATTTTACCACTTAGTTTAGTCGCAATTTTAGCTTCTTGTGGGAGTGATGCAGAGCCAAAAGATTTAACTACAGATATTATTAATAATCCAAATACTGCAAGTGAAAATGTTAAGGATGAAGACAACTTACCATTTTTTGAGTTTGTAGAAGAGGTTAAAGAGTTTGGAACAATTACTCAAGGAGAAACAGTTTCGACAACTTTTAGATTTAAAAATGTTGGAAAGTCTGATTTAATTATTTCATCGGCTCAAGGTAGTTGTGGTTGTACAGTACCAGAATGGCCAAAAGAACCAATTAAGCCTGGTGCGGAAGGAGCAATAAGTGTTACATTTAACTCAACAGGTAAACAAGGTTTACAAAACAAAACAATAACGTTAGTAGCGAATACAATTCCAAATACTAAAGTTATTGCAATTAAGGGAGAAGTTTTAGCTCCTGATTCAGAATAAAAATAAATAATAAGAAAAAGAAATGAAAAATATTTTATTACAAGCACAATCAGAAGGTGTAGCAGGTGGTTTTGGTATGGAGCAATTAATTATGTTTGGCGCTATTGGATTAGTGTTTTACTTTTTTATGATCAGGCCACAAATGAAAAAGCAAAAAGAAGCGAAACAATTTAAAGAAAGTTTAGTTAAAGGAACTAAGGTTGTTACAATTGGTGGAATTCACGGAAAAATAGTAGAATTACAAGAAGAAACGGTAACAATAGAAGTTGAAGGAGGAAATAGATTGAGAATGGAAAAATCAGCAATTGCAAAAGAATTTGCAGCTGAAGAAATGGAGAAAAAATAATAGGAGATCAGTTAAATAAATTGATGTTTAGTAGAGCTTCTTAAATTTAAGAAGCTCTACTTGTTTAGAATAATATGGAGCAACCAAAATTAATAGGGTTAACAGGTGGAATAGGTAGTGGGAAATCTACTGTAGCAAAAGTTTTTAGAGTTTTAGGAGTACCTGTTTTTAATTCTGATGATGTTGCAAAAGATATTATTAATAATGATGTTGAAGCTATAGAATTAGTAATTGCTGAATTTGGAGATGTTTATCAGGATGGCTTTTTAAATAAAGAAAAATTAGCGACTATTGTTTTTAAAGATAAAACTGCTTTGGAAAAACTCAATAAAATTATTCATCCTAAAGTTGCTGAATGTTTTGAAAAATGGATTGATGAAAATAAAAAATCACCTATTTTAATAAAAGAAGCAGCTATTTTAATTGAAACTGGAGCTTACAAACAATTAGATAAATTAGTTTTAGTCACTGCACCTGAAAAATTAAGGATTGATAGAGTTATTAAACGAGATAATACAATAGTAGAAAAGGTTGTAAGTAGAATTAAAGCTCAACTTTCAGAGACAGAAAAACAAAAAGTTGCGGATTATATTATTGTAAATGATGATAAATTAATGGTCGTACCTCAGGTTTTAGAACTTTATCAGCAATTACTTAAATAAAATAATGTTCAATAAAAAAAGTCCGAAAACACATCGTTTTCGGACTTTTTTTATTTCCACTATAAGTGGATAAGCATGTTTTTATTTTTTAGCAGCTGCTTTTTTGGCTGGGGCTTTCTTTGCAGCAGCTTTTTTAGCTGGAGCTTTTTTTGCTGCTGGTTTTTCAGCAGGAGCGGCCTCTTTTTTAGGAGCAGCTTTTTTTGCTGCTGGCTTAGCAACGTAAGCTACAGCTTTTTTTCTTTTTCTACTTACTCCGTAAGAACCTGAAGAAATCTTTCCTTTTTTTGATTTTTGATCGCCTTTTCCCATAAATTATTTATTTTTTATTGATTATCAACTTGAACAAATATAGCGAAAAAAGGCCTTTTAAAAAAAGGAATTATTGCTTAACTTCGCAAGACTACAAAAAAACAAAAAAGGCATGAGCAACGATACGATAGAAAAAACAGCTACTAAAATATCTAAAGATAAATTCAGAGAATCAGTTTTGGATGATTATCGTTTGGTTTATATTAGTAGGGAAACTTCTTACTTAGGAAGAAGAGAAGTGTTGACAGGTAAAGCTAAATTTGGAATTTTTGGAGATGGTAAAGAGTTGCCACAATTAGCATTGTCAAAGCAATTTAAGGATGGAGATTTTAGATCAGGTTATTATCGAGATCAAACCTTAATGATGGCTATTGATCAATTAACTGTTCAGCAATTTTTTGCTCAATTGTATGCGCATACTGATGTTGATGCAGAACCATCATCAGCTGGAAGGTCAATGAATGGACACTTTGGAACAAGAAGTTTGAATGAGGATGGAACTTGGAAAGATTTAACTAAGATGAAAAATTCATCTTCAGATATTTCTCCAACGGCAGGTCAAATGGCAAGATTGTTAGGTTTAGGACAAGCCTCTAAAGTTTATCGTAACAATAAAGAGTTGGCTTCATTTACAAAATTTTCAAATAAAGGTAATGAAGTTGCTTTTGGAACAATTGGAGATGCAAGTACTTCTGAAGGACAATTTTGGGAAGCTATTAATGCAATGGGAGTAATTCAAGTGCCTGTTGTAATGTCTGTTTGGGATGATGGTCAAGGAATTTCTGTATCTAAAAAATATCAAACTACAAAGGAGAGTATTTCTGATGTTTTAAAAGGATTTAAAAGAGAAAACGGGTCAAATGGTTTTGAAATATTTAAAGTTAAGGCTTGGGATTATCCAGCATTAATGGAGACTTATGAGAAAGCAGTTAAAATTGCTAGAGAAGAGCACTGTCCGGTTTTAGTTCATGTTGAAGAGGTTACTCAACCACAAGGACATTCAACTTCTGGGTCTCACGAAAGGTATAAATCAAAAGAAAGATTAGCGTGGGAGTTAGAGTATTGTTGTGTAAAGAAATTTAGAGAGTTTATTATAGAAAATAAAATTGCAACTGATGAAGAATTAGTTGTGATAGAAAAGGAAGGGAAGAAAGAGGTGTCAGCGCAAAAACGTGCAGCATGGACAGCTTATTTAAATCCAATTAAAGAAGAACAAACAGCTGTTGTTGCTCTGCTTGAAAAAGTTGCTGAAGCAAGTGGTAATGGTGCTTTTATTACACCGCTAATAAATTCACTAAAAAGTAATACAGAGCCAATTAGAAAAGATATTATTTCTGCTACTAAAAAGGTATTGAGAATTACTAGAGCTGAAAATATTGCTGCAAAACAAGAGTTGTTAGCTTGGTTAAGTTCATCCAAAGTAGCTAATCACGATAGATATAGCTCAACATTGTACTCTGAATTTGCAACTTCTCCTATGAAGGTGGAAGAGGTAAAGCCTATTCTTACTGATAAAATGGAAGATGGAAGGGTAGTGTTGAGAGATAATTTTATCAAGATTTTTGAAAAATATCCTGAAACATTAACCTTTGGAGAAGATACAGGAGGAATAGGAGGGGTAAACCAAAGTATGGAAGGTTTACAAGATCAATTTGGAGAGTTAAGAGTTTCTGATACTGGAATTAGAGAAAATACAATTGTAGGACAAGGTATTGGAATGGC
>JAQXDJ010000354.1 GCA_029251425.1 Vicingaceae bacterium | reverse complement strand
TTAATACAGAATTAACGTTTAAATTAGTTTTATATGAGGCTTTTTGTAGGATTTATATTATTGATTATTACATCATTTTCTTTTGGACAACAGACCATTAATGGTTCAATAACGCATGGAGGAATACAACGAACTTATATTTTATATGTTCCAGTATCATATTCAGTTACAACGGCTGCACCTTTAGTATTTAATTTTCATGGTTTAACAAGTAATGCAACTGCACAGTTATTTTATGGAGAATTTAGGCCTATAGCTGATACTGCTGGGTTTTTAATAGTAGCACCACAAGGAACTGTAAATCAGCAAGGAGACACTTATTGGAATGCAGGATTTGGAGGAACTGTTGATGATGTAGGTTTTACTGAAGCATTATTGGATTCAATTTCAGCTGCATATAACATTAATCAAGATAGAGTTTATAGTACTGGAATGTCTAACGGAGGTTATATGAGTTATTATTTAGCATGTAATTTAAGTGATAGAATTACTGCAATTGCTTCGGTAACTGGAGCAATGACTAAAGGTTTACCAAATACTTGTAATCCTGATCATCCAACACCAGTAATGGAAATACATGGTGATGCTGATGCTACAGTTCCTTATAATGGTAATTTTGTAAGTGAGTCAGTTCAAACAGGGTTAAATTATTGGGTTAATTATAATAATACCAATTCAACACCAATAGTAACAGCATTACCTAATTTAAGTACTACAGATAATTCAGCTGTTGAGCATTACGTTTATTCAGGTGGAGATAGTTGTGTAGATGTTGAGCATTATAAGATTTTGAGTGGTGGCCATACTTGGCCAGGAGCTCCAGTTAATACTGGGAGTGGCAATACAAATCACGATATAGAAGCTTCTTTGTTGATTTGGGAATTCTTCGCAAAATATGATATTAACGGAAAAATTAATTGTGTGTCTACAGGAATTAATGGTTTAGATAAAAATGAATTTAAACTTAATATTTATCCTAACCCTGCTAGCGATTTTTTAACTATAGAGTGGGAGGGAATTAAAAATGTATCTTCAATTCGAATTAAAAACATTTTAGGGAAAGAGATTTTAACTATTAATGTTAAGGGGCAAAATCAAATAAAAATTAATACTCAAGAATTAAGTAAAGGAATTTATTTTTCTGAATTGCTAGAGGATTTTGAAGTTTTGGAGAGTAGGAAAGTGATTTTACAGTAGTTAAATCTTCTCTATCTCTTCACTTTTAATCCAACCAACATTCCCGTTTGGTAGTTTTATTTTACTCCAGTCACTGTTTTCTTCAAGTAACGTAACTTTTGTTCCTTCGTGCAGTGTAAAAAGTTTCTCAGAACTTTCATTTGGTTCACTTTGTATGGTAATGGTTGGAGCAAAAATAATTGCTTCTGATGATTGCTGAATTATTCCATTATGCTGAGCAGCCATTAAGAAGGTAAATAATGCTAAGCCTAAAAATAGCATGCCTCCATAAAAACCAGCTTTCTTAATAATTACCTGTTGCATTAAAAGGTAACTTATAAATAATAGCAAGGATAAGAAGATAAGTCCAATAGTATAATATGCCCAATTATCAACTGTTTTTGAAGTAATTAAGTTACGCCAAGTACTTCCAATAAATAATTCTGGTAATCGGTCAACTTTATCTACGGTAAGTTTATTAGCCATTGCTAAATTGAATAGCGCATCTTCATTATCTGGTTTTAACTTTAAAGCTTTTTCGTAATTTAAAATTGCACGAGGAATATTATCTGTTTTGTAATAACAGTTTCCTAAATTATAATAAATGTCTGTAGAAATATTATCTGCATCTAAAACTGTCTGATACATTACAATAGCTTCTTTGTATTGACCTTTAGAGTAAGCATCATTAGCAAAAAGTAAATCAGTTTGAAAATTTCCTGCAAAAGAGGATGTACTCACCAATATAAAAAATAATATGATAGTTAATCTTTTCATTATTTAACCTCCTCCTCAATTTGGTTAATAATAGTTTCAGCTTTGTTGTAAACCTCTTGTTCTGATATAGATACTGGAGCAAAACGAGCCATATCGCATAATTCTATAGTATCCATAAGAGCTGTTACAGTTTGTTCATTCACATTAACTTGAACTAATTTTTCTTTAATGTTATTCTGGTTCAATTCGGCAGTAGGTATGTGTAATTTGTCTCCTAAATAACCAAATAAAGCCTTAGTAATAGCTTCATAAAAAGCATTCGTATTATTTGCTTCCAAACTTTGTTTAGCAGATTTTAAGAACTTTCCAGCAACTTTACTTGCTTTCTTTTTCTTCATGCCTACAACATCATTATTTGCTAATCTAATTTTATTTCTAAAAATAAAGGCAACAATAAATAGGAGAGGAGCAAGGAAAAATAAGAGGTAAAACTTCCAACTGCCATAAAAATCTTCATGAGAATGAGAAAATTGAATGTTGTTGATGTGGATATATCTAATATCATTTCCTAAGACTTTAATGTCTTCTTTGCTAGATGAATAAACAACATTATCGGCAGTACTACCATCAGCTTTTAATACATTGATATTTATTGGATTGGAAGTTATCGTTTTGTACTTTTTAGTATTTGGATCAAAATAGCTAAACGTAACAGGGTCTAATTTAAATTGACCAGGATGACGAGGGATTACTAAATAATCAAACTCTTTTGAACCAGATACACCAGCCGTTGTTGTTTTAATATTGTCATTAATTTTTGGGTCATACGTTTCAAAATCAGAAGGAAAAGAAATTGTTGGTATATCAATTAGCGGTAAGTTTCCTTTTCCTGATACTTTTATTTTGATGTTTATAGCTTCATTGGCTTTAATTTCATTAGCAGATACATCTACTTTCATATCTAAATTACCAACTGCATTTGTAAAATCTACAGGAGCATTAGCAGGGTGGGGAAGTACTGTTATTTTTATAGGAGTACTTTTTAAATCATATTCAACATTTTCAACTCTTCCAAAGAACTGGTCAAATACACTTTGACCTCCACCTTGTACTCTTTTTTGAACGATAAATTTCATTTCTAAAGGATCTATTTCTAGCTCTCCAGAACGCTGAGGGAATAATACTATCTCACGAATTTTAGCAACACTATAACGATACCCGCCTATAATTTCTTTAGTCCACACAGATTCTCCAAAATCTATTTCTTGACTCCAAAAACCATTTAAATCAGCATTTTTAACCAATTCATTACCAGCTAATCCAACTCTAGTGTAAAGTTTGTAAGTCGCTATAATTTGTTCGCCTTGGTAAACTTTTCTTCTGCTTACGCTTGATTTTATAAATAACTCATCGGAAGCGCTTCCCCCAGATTTTGTTTGGCTTCCTGCTTGATTTCCTCCTTGCTGAACAGCAACACCTTTACCAACTTTAATTTTTAAGGAGTTCGTTTTTATAGCTTTTCCATTGGCAGCAGCTACAGCTGGTCCAATAGTAAACTCTCCTTCTTTAACAGCCATTAAAATGTAAGTGTAGCTAATGCTAGATGTTGTCTTTCCATTTACCCAACTCATTTGAGTAGATTGATTTGGACCAGAAAGCACTCTGAAATTATTCAATTTAGGAGCTTTAAAATTGCTTACCTCAGTATTGGTAGCAAATTGAATTTTAAAACGATCACCAGTTTTAACTACTTCATGGCTTGTTGCTGCAGTAAATGTAACATCTTGCCCAAAGCTAATGCTAGTCAATAAGATGGCTAGCAGTGTTAATATGTTATATTTAATTATTGTTCTCATTATGATTCGTCAATATTACCAACAGATTCCGAATGTGTTTAGGAATAATGCTGTTTTTTACCAATCTTTTTCAATAGTTACTTTTTGCCCTTTTACTTTTTTCTTCTTCAATTTTGCTTGAACTTTCTTTTCTTGATTATTTAACGCATCTAGCATACGCTGAGCATCCTTCTTTGAAAGCTGATTTGGCTTTGGCTCGTCTTTTTTATCTCCTTTATCATTTTTGTCACCAGGCTTATCTTTTTTGTCTTTTTCCTCATCCTTTTTACCTTCATCATTCTTATCTTTATTCTCGTTCTTATCCTTGTCTTTATCTTTGTTTTCGTCTTCTTTTTTATCTTTATCGTCCTTCTTGTCCTTGTCATCCTTTTTGTCTTTGTCGTCTTTCTTCTCCTTATCATCCTTCTTCTCATCATCTTTCTTTTCTTCGTCTTTTTTCTCTTGTTCTTGTTGCTGCTGTAATTTTTTCTTAGCATAAGAAAGATTATAACGTGTTTCGTTATCAGAAGGGTTTTCACGTAAAGCTTTTTTATAAGCATCAATACTTTCTTTATATTTTTCTGATTCTAAATTGGCATTACCAATGTTGTGGTAAGCATTTGCTTTAGCTTCTTTATTATCTGTTTTGTCAGCAAACTTTTGAAATTGCTCTATTGCTTCAGCATATTTTTTTTGTTTGTAAAGTGCATCACCCAAATTAAATTCAGCTTTTGCAGCTTTGCTATCTTTTTCTAATGCCTTTTTATAACTAGCATTTGCTTCCTCAAACTTCTTCGCTTCATATTGCTTGTTTCCTTCTCTAATGTGCTGTTTCGCATTTTGAGAAAAAGCAGTTAAGCTTAATAATAGCGATAATATGTAAAGTATGTATTTCATTATTTTTTAGACTCAAATAAGTTTACACCATCTAATTTTGTACTTCTTCGGTTAGAAATAAAATATTCTAATACAATTAAAAGTAAAGCGATAATTAGAAATATTTGAAAGCGGTCTTCGTAATCTTTAAACGATTTACTTCCAAATTCTTTCTTTTCCATTTTATCTATCTCCTCCATAATTATACCTAAACCAGCATTGGCATTACTTACTCTAACATATGAACCATTACCTGCAGCAGCAATTTCTTTAAGCATAGGTTCATTTAGTTTAGTAACAACTGTATTTCCAGTATTATCTTTTCTAAAATCTATTTGAGCTCCATTTTTATAAACAGGAATTGGTCCACCTTTTTCGCTTCCCATTCCAATGGTATTAACGATAACTCCTTTATCAGTAGCTTCAATTGCTGCTGTTTTTGCATCGTCTTCATGGTTCTCACCATCAGTAATTACAATAATAGATTTACTGGTACCATTTTCAAAATCGAATGATTCCATAGCTAAGTTAATAGCCGAACCAATAGAAGTTCCTTGAGTTGGTACAATATCTGTTCCGATTGTTTCTAAAAATAATTTTGCTGAACTATAATCTGTTGTAATTGGTAATTGAACATAAGCCTGACCAGCAAAAACAATTATTCCTAATCTGTCGTTGTGTAACTTTTCAATAAGCTGGTAAATAGCTCTTTTAGATCGTTCTAATCTGTTTGGGGATAAATCTTCCGCTAGCATAGAATTAGATACATCTAAACAAATCATTAAGTCAATTCCTTCACGCTTTACCTCTTCTAATTTTGTTCCGAACTGTAAATTAGCCATCCCAATTAACAAAGAAATCATAGCTAAGGTATAAAGTACAAACTTTACAATAGGTAAGGTTTTAGAAACATTAGGCATTAAACGTTTTACAACTTCTTGATTTCCAAATTTGCGTAATTTCCTTTTTTTCCAATTTTGGATAAAAAGAAACACCAAAACAATTAGCGGTATAACTGCTAATAAAGACCACAAATATATGTCATGCTCAAACCTATACAATTCCTTTAAATATTATGTTTCTTAATAAAAACTCAATTAATAATAAACAAGCTGCTAACAATGCAAAAGGCACAAATTTCTCAGACTTTTTTTTGTATTCCGTTACTTCAATTTTAGATTTTTCTAACTTGTCGATCTCTTTGTAAATTTGCTCTAAGCTTTTTTTATTGGTAGCTCTAAAGTATTTTCCATCAGTTATATCAGCAATTTCTTTCAATGTTTTTTCGTCAATTTTTACTGGTACGTTTTGATAAACTGTTCTTCCAAACTGGTCTTGCATTGGCATACGAGCAGAGCCATTTGAACCAACACCAACAGTATAAACTCTAATTCCAAATTCCTTAGCAATTTCTGCGGCAGTAACCGGAGGTATAGAACCTCTATTGTTAGATCCATCTGTTAAAAGAATGGCTACTTTACTAATTGCTTCGCTATCTTTTAAACGACTAACAGATGTTGCTAGTCCCATCCCTATTGCAGTTCCATCTTCAATCATTCCGTTTTGTATGTCTCCAAACAGATTTAATAAAACATCATGGTCAGTTGTAAGTGGACATTGCGTGAAACTCTCTCCAGCATAAATAACTAAACCAATTCTATCGTAAGGACGCTCAGAAATAAAATCCATTGCGACTTGTTTGGAAGCCTCTAAACGATTGGGTTTAAAATCTTCAGCCAACATACTTCCAGACACATCTAATGCAATTGCAATATCAATTCCTTCAGTAGTTACATCTTGCCAGCTTAGTGATGTTTGTGGTCTTGCTAAAGCAGTAATTAAAGTACCAACGGCAATTACTCTCAATACAATTAGTCCGTGTCGTAAAACAGAAAGGGGAGAGCTTTTAAAACTACTTATGGTAGATATTTTAACTGTACCATAAAACTTCTTTTCACGGAAAATATACCACAATATCATTATTGGTATAATGATTAGTGCCCAAAAGAATTCTGGGTTAGCAAATGATATTTCTCTCCAGTTACTCAACATCTTCCTCAGTTGGTATATCTATTTTTTTAGTCTCTTTAACAAACTCTATAGCATTCATTAAGCTCATTTCGTTTTCATTTGCTAAAGGTTTCTCTTTTGCAAATTTTACTAAATCGGCTAATACTAATACTTGGTTTAGCTTTGCTAATAAGTTTGGTTCAATACTATGAAAACGTAAACTTTGCATAATCTCATCAGTAGTGTTTTCAAGTGCATTAACTTCATATCTTTTTTCAATATATTCTCTAATAATTTCAGAGATTTCACTGTGATGCATTTTAACTTTACCAGTTTGCCACAATTGATCTTCTTTTAGTTTTTGTAGCTTCTGTAATCCGATAACGTGAGGAGGAATAATAACTTTTATTTCTTCTTCCACTTTTTCTGGTCTGCTTTTTAAGTAATATATTAAAAGTATTCCGCCAATTAATAAAACAAGAACAATAGCTATCCATATCCAATTTTCTTTAGCCCAATCAATAATAGAGAAAGGCTCTTCTATAGGCCCTCTAATATCAAATATTGCTTTAGATGTATCTACTTCCATTGGCATTACTTCAATGTGCAAAGGTCCAGTTTGAAAAAGGTTTTCGTTAATTTGAATCTCAAAATATGGAATAACATAAGATCCAGAATCGAAAGAGGTAACTGTAATTCGTTGTGTTTGTTCAATTAAAGCTAAATCATTTTTGTCAGGATATACGGTGTCAATAGGAGAGGTGTAAACAACCTCTATAAATTCAGTAATGGTATCTACAAGTGTTGGAAACTGAACACTAACAGCTTTTCCGTCTAATCTGTATTGAACTTTTAATTCAATTTGAGTTTGTTCACCAATTAATAAAAAGTTGGTATCAATTGTAGCATTTACATCAACTGTTTGAGCTGAAAGACCAAGACTTCCAAAAAGGAATACTAATATGTAAAGTAATTTATTCATAATT
>JAQXDJ010000326.1 GCA_029251425.1 Vicingaceae bacterium | reverse complement strand
ATTTTAAATAGTGGACTAAACGCTTAATGGTGGTCCTCTTAAAGAAATTGATCGGGAGCAAAGATTCTTTGCTAACCATAAGAAATGTATCTTAATTTTGTTTTCTTGATAACGAATGATTTTATCAAAGTCAGCAAAAACCGCATCGAATAAACTTACTGAAAAGTTAAAATCACAAATAAAATCTAAATGTGCAAATTCATGTTGGTGAAAATGATTTAAATCTTTATTTAAACAAATTTCATCCTCGTGCTCGTGACTATGTTCATACCCGTGTTCAAAAAACTCGTGTGCCGATTTTGCAATAACAACATTAAAAAATGCTGTTACTAAAAGAATACTGAATATGTTTTTTAACACTTTCACAATGTAAAACTAGTCTTTTTTTATTTTCTAAGAATAAGTTTTAATCCTTTTTTAAAATTGAATTCCAGCCCTGAGCAGTCAACTCGTGCACTTGCTCTCCTTTAGATATAAACTGATAACTTCCTTTATCTGAAGTAACATGACCAATAACAGCAACTCTTTTCTGATCTTTTATTTTTTCGTAATCATCTAACGAAATCGTAAACAACAATTCATAATCTTCTCCACCATTTAATGCACAAACAGTTGGGTCTAATTTCATTTCATCTGCCGCATTAACTGTAGTATAATCTAATGGTAATTTATCTTCATAAATAGTACATCCTACTTCTGATTGTCTGCAAATATGAATTAAATCTGATGAAAGACCATCAGAAACATCAATCATAGAGGTTGGTTTAACCCCAATTTCTTTAAACATATCTATCACATCTTTCCTTGGCTCAGGTTTTAGTTGACGTTCTAACAAATAATCAAAACCTGAAAAATCAGGCTGTACTTTTGGGTTTTCATTAAAAATTTGCTTTTCACGTTCCAATAACTGAAGCCCCATAAAAGCTCCACCTAAATCTCCTGAAACACAAATCAAATCATTCTCTTTCGCTCCATCCCTGTAAACTAACTGATCCTTATCTCCCTCTCCAATTGCTGTAATACTAATAATTAAACCCGATGTTGAAGATGTAGTGTCTCCACCAACCAAATCAACTCCATAAATCTCGCAAGCCAGTAAAATTCCTTCGTACAATTCTTCTAATGCTTCTATCGACATTCTGTTAGAAACCGCTAACGAAACTGTAATTTGTTTCGGTGTTGCATTCATTGCATAAACATCTGATAAGTTTACACTTACAGCCTTATAGCCTAAATGCTTTAAAGGCATGTAAAGCATATCAAAATGCACTCCTTCCACTAATAAATCAGTAGTAACTATGGTCTGTTTATCTTTATATTCAATTACCGCAGCATCATCACCCACTCCTTTTTTAGAGGAAGAATTCTGTAATTTTATATTCTGAGTTAAATGATCAATCAATCCAAATTCTCCTAATTGATCTAATTCACTTACCGGCTTTTCATTTTTATCTTCTAACATTTAGCAAAGGTATGAAAGTTTGTAAAGCTGAAAGTTTATAAAGTTAGAAAGTTAAGCCCCTCCACATGCCATCTTAACAGTTTATAATTTTTTAACTAAATGAAAATTATTGCCGCTTTAATTGACAAAAAACTTTTTTCACTACCACATTTTAGGTACTTTTGTCTTAATTTAGAATCAATCTAAATAAGAGATTATGATAACAGTTTCAGAAAACGCAAAGAACCAAGCTATAAAGCTAATGCAAGAGGATAAATCTCCCGAAGGAAGTTTTATTCGTGTTGGTGTAAAAGGTGGCGGATGTTCTGGTTTAACTTACGACATGAGTTTTGACCACATTATTAATGATGATGACAAAGAATTTGAAGACAAAGGAGTTAAAATAGTTTGCGATAAAAAAAGCATCTTATACTTAGCCGGAACAGAATTAGACTTTTCTGGCGGTTTAAATGGAAAAGGGTTTGTTTTTGTAAATCCTAATGCAAGTAGAACTTGTGGTTGTGGAGAAAGTTTTTCGTTATAAGAATTAGAGGATATGGAAACAAAAAAAATTAAGACAATAACGGAAGATGAGCTTGGTCAGCAATTAGCTGAAAACCAAGAATACAAATACGGATTTACTACTGATATTGAGTCAGAAGTGATTCCTGTAGGTTTATCTGAAGATGTAGTTCGATTAATATCATCTAAAAAGAATGAACCTGAGTGGTTATTAGACTTTAGATTAAAAGCATTTGCTCAATGGCAAAAAATGGCTGAAAAAAAATGGGCACACGTTGATTATCCTGAGGTGGATTTTCAAAGTATTTCATACTATTCTGCACCAAAAGAAAAAGTTGATGTTGATTGGGATGATGTTGACCCTGAGTTAAAAGCTACAATGGACAAACTTGGAATCTCAATGGATGAGCAAAAAGCACTTTCTGGTGTTGCTGTAGATTTTGTAATGGATTCTGTTTCTGTAAAAACTTCTTTTCAAGAAAAATTAGGAGAATTAGGAATTATTTTTGGATCATTTAGCGATGCCGTTCAAAACCACCCTGAGTTAGTAAAACAATATTTAGGAACAGTTGTTCCGAGTACTGATAATTTTTATGCAGCATTAAATGCTGCAGTATTTTCTGATGGATCTTTCTGTTACATCCCCAAAGGAGTTAGGTGCCCAATGGAACTTTCAACTTATTTTAGAATTAACGAAGCAAATACTGGTCAGTTTGAAAGAACACTCTTAGTTGCTGATGAAGATAGTTATGTAAGTTATCTTGAAGGTTGTACTGCTCCAATGAGAGATGAAAATCAATTACACGCTGCTGTAGTTGAATTAGTTTCTTTAGATGGTGCCGAAATAAAATATTCAACGGTACAAAACTGGTACCCTGGTGATAAAGATGGAAAAGGTGGGATTTACAACTTTGTAACAAAAAGAGGTATTTGTCATAAAGGCTCTAAAATTTCTTGGACACAAGTTGAAACTGGGTCAGCAGTTACATGGAAATATCCTTCTTGTATTTTAAAAGGAGATAACTCTATTGGAGAATTTTTCTCCGTTGCAGTTACAAACAACCACCAACAAGCTGATACAGGAACAAAAATGATTCACTTAGGCAAGAATACCAAAAGTACAATCATCTCAAAAGGTATTTCAGCTGGATTTAGTAATAACTCTTATAGAGGTTTAGTCCAAATTAATAAGAATGCTAAAAATGCAAGGAATTTTACACAGTGTGACTCTTTGTTAATGGGAGATAAATGTGGAGCACACACTTTCCCTTATATTGAAACAAAAAACAGTAGTGCTAAAGTTGAACACGAAGCAACAACATCTAAAATTGGTGAAGACCAATTGTTCTATTGTAATCAAAGAGGTATTAGTACTGAAAAAGCAATTA
>JAQXDJ010000311.1 GCA_029251425.1 Vicingaceae bacterium | reverse complement strand
ATTTGAGATATAAAAAAGAGGAAAGCAATTCATTGCTTTCCTCTTTTTTATATCTCAAATGTAGGTAGGGTTACTTTTTAATCACTTTTTGAGATTTAACTACCTCATTATTTCCGTTTATTAATTGTACAAAATAAATACCTTTTGCTAAGTCTGTAAAATCATTTACTTCATAAGTATTTGAACCTTCAGAAATGTTTATTTGTTCGCGATGAATAGCACCCATTACATTGGTATAAACAACGGTGTAAGTTTCATTATCACTTTCACTAATATCAAAAGAGAAGTTATCAGATGTAGGATTTGGGTAAATCTTTATATCTAAGTTTTCTTTTGATTCAATGATAAGAATTTTCGAGTGAGAGTAATTGCCATCGAAATCGATTTGTCTTAATCTATAAAAAGCCACTTCATTTGTTCTAGGAGAATCATCAATAAAAGAATACTCTTTTAATGTGTTAGAGTTGCCACTACCATCAACAATACCAATATTTTCAAATGATTTTGCATCTGAAGATTTTTGAACAATAAAATAATCGTTATTTATTTCGGTAGCAGTTGACCATTTTAATTTATTTCCTCCTTTAAAATTGTAACCTTCAAATTTTATCAGTTCAATAGGTAAAGAAACATCCCAACCTGCAACACTGAAATCACAACCAGCACCAGCATTACCATCAATCATTAAATAGTAATCTTGTCCGACAGTTAACCCAGTAGCAGTAACTGTTCCTCCAACTTGAGATGCAGGGTTAAAGCAATTTGATACAGAGGTAAAGGCTGTACAGCAACCGCTTGAGTTTGTTGTCACATCATAAACTTCCGCTTGAATTCCTGATCCACATGCTGCTCCTCCAACACCAGAGAATACAAATGATTCGGTAGTTGATTGAGCAGTAAATACATACCATGAGTTATTTTCTATAGAACCACAAAAAATACTAATGTTTCCTGGTGTATCTGAAGTATAACTTCCAGTAGTTGTATTATTCCATGTTCCAGTTCCTTGGGTTAATGTTCCAGGATCTGAACAAAAGTCATTATTTGCTGCATTACCACATGCACCAACTTCTGTTAAACATAAATCAAAAGTTGTAGTTTGTCCAGCAGTAGATGTATAAGAATAAACTCTTAAGTAGTAAGTATTACCAGGAGTTAAAGCTGTAGGTGTACTTGTATTAGGATCGCTACATGTACCTGCAACAAGAGTTAATGCAGGACAAGTTCCTTCCCAAACAGAATGATATAAATCTGTGGTAGAACCTGATATGTTTTGTAAAGCTATTCCTACAGCACCATTAGCAGGGGCAACAAAACTAAACCAAACATCATCATCTTCTGTTCCAGCACATGAAGTTGCATTTTGTGAAGATGGTGTAGCAGAAGCTACAGAGCTTGTTACAATTGATGTACATCCACTTGCATTAACAGTTGCGCTAATCGCTCCACCACAATCATCATTTGGTGGTGGTGGTGGTGGTGTTCCTACACAAACATCAAAAGTTGAAGTTTGGCCTCCAGTAGCAGTCCAAGTATAAACTCTTATAAAATAAGTGTTACCTATAGTTAAACCAGTTACAGTACTGCTATTACCATCATTACAAATTAATGAAGCTCCAGTTGCACTACATGTACCACCATAAACAGCATGGTACATATCAGTTGTTGAACCTGCAGCATTTAAAATGTCAACATAATGGCTTGTGTTTGTTGCAACAAATGAGAACCAAACATCATCGTCATCAGTACCTCCACAAGTACTTCCGTTAAAAGAAGCTGTAGCACCTGCAACTGTTCCAGCAGTTGTAGAACCACATAAATTATCAGGATTTACAGTAACTGAAGTGGCACAACATGCTTCATCGTTAGATACTGGTAAAGATGAACAAGGACATGCTGGACATGTGGGACCACCACAATCTATACCAACTTCTTGACCATTTAATATACCATCAGTACAGGTTGGGCAAGGTGAACAAGAAGCTGATGCCTGCCATCCTGCTTCAGTAACGGAACCATCAGAGTCCCAAACAAATGTTAAGCATCCAGATGAAGATTGTACTGTACCTGGACTATTAGTTCCTTGATAAACTCCAATAACTGGAGAACCAGTAGTAGGGCCATCGTATATAGTTAAATCATCACAACAAGATTCAGTAGCAAAGCTGCTAAAGTTGAAGGAAATACAATCTCCAGCGTCTGAACAATAAGTTTCAGTAATTAATTCACTGTTACTATAATCTCCTCCATTACCACCAGAATCAAATAAATTACCTGAACAAGTACTCCAGTTTCCATCTCCTGTATTATGGTTTAAACTACAAGCAGGACATGGGCCACCACAATCAGTACCTGTCTCACCTTGATTTTGTATACCATCACTACATGTTGGAACAGGGCATGGGACACATGAAAATGCAGCTTCCCAACCAGGTCTAATTACTGATCCATCAGATGACCATACAAAAGTTAAGCATCCAGAAGTAGAAGTTATTGTTCCTCCATTTGGTAGTGCAGTTCCTGCGAAAGTTCCAATTAATGGCGAGCCAATAGTTGGTCCATCATAAATTGACAAATCATCACAGCAAGATTCAGTATTAAAAAGAGTGAAAACAAATTGAATACAATCTCCACCAACATTAGAACAGTAGGTTTCTGTGAAATTTTCACTAATACTATAATCTCCACCAATGTCACCGGTATCATAATAGTTGCCTGGCCCACAATTAGTGAAATCACCTGCACCAATTAATCGAGTAGCTGGTGCTGCCATGGAAAATAAATCGCTTGATATAAATAAAAGTATAAAAGCGGATAATAGGTATATTTTTTTCATATGGTTTAGTTCTTAAACAATTGAGTAGTTGTGTTTTTAATATGGTTGATTCCATGGAGTTCGAAAATAGGTAGTATTTTATCGAGGTCCATATACCCGTTATAAATGAAAGTAAGCTGATTTGTTAATTGGTCATAATCAACTAAGTCGATTTGCATTTTTTGTTTAGATAATTCATCCTTAAAGTTAATAATGTCTTTTGTATTATAAACCGATAAATCAAGGATGACTTTGTTTGTTTCTCCTACATTAATTCTTTTTAATACTGATTGAGGATTAGTAGATTGAGAATAGCAGATACTGCTAATTAGAATTGATATAGATAGCGCTAAAAACTTCATTATTTTAGATGTTTAAGTGTTTACACTTAAAAAAACGAAATTTACTTCAGATGGTTGCCTTTGGTTTATATAATTTACCTGAAGTCAATACAAACCTATATAAATAAGGGTATATAAAGGGTACTTGAAGAGGTGAGTATTTGCTGATTTATAAATTAGAATAAATCTATGATACTAAATCTATTTAGATTTAACAGTGTTTAAAAAGTAAGAAGGTGTTATTCCTGTATATTTTTTAAAAGCGGTATTGAAAGCGGAAATTGATTTAAATCCTACAGAATTAGCAATAGATTCGATAGTAATATTCCAGTTTTCTTTTTGAGAAAGTAGTAATCTGGCTTCTTTAATCCTGTATTCGTTTATAAATGAACTAAAGTTTATGTTAAAGTTTTCATTAATAATCTGCGAAATGTAAGATTTGTTTGTGTTAATAGTATTCGATAACATTATCAGTGTTAAATCGTCTCTGAGGTAAATTTTTTCCTCTTCTATTTGGAAGAGTATTTTATTTAAAAGGATTTCTTTTTGTTCTTTACTTAGTGGGGAGTTTGAATATTTTTTAGAAGTTTTTGCCTCTTTATTTTGACTTTCTTCATTTAAAGAGGCTTTTTTAGCAGAAAGCTTCAATTTATTTTCGTTTTCTACTATTTCTAAATTTTTTAAAGCTAGGTTCTTATTTGCTTTTTTTAGATTTCTTTTCTGAAAATAAAATACAATAAAAAAGAAACCAAGAATTATTGAAAGAGATAGTAATGAAATAATGAAATTATAGTTTGATTTAAGTTGAAGTTTTTTAACCTTATTCTCATTATTTAGTTCATTAATTTTTTGTTCTTTTAAATTTAAGCTATTTAATAACTCAGTATTTTTTAATTTATTTTCATACTCTTTTTGATGTAGTTTTTCCTTTATAACATTATATTTTTTATAGTAGAGCAAACTATTTTTAATATTTCCAATTTCTTCATATGCTTCTGCGAGAAATTTATATGAGTCAGAGCTTAACATATTGGCCTGTTTTTCGGAAGCTAAAGTTTGTGAGAGTTCTAAACCTTTTAATAATACCGGAATAGCTTTTGCATGATTTTTCTCAATAATATGTATTTCAGCAATGTTTAAAAGAACAAAGGTTGAACCTATAGTGTCTTTAATTTCCTCGCTAATTTTTAAGGTTAAGTTGAATTGTTCAAGAGCTTTTTCATATTCTTCTTTAAGAAGATATGCATAACCAATGTTATTATAAAGAATTGATAAGTTTTGTTGGTCTCCAAGTTCTATTCTTAACGGTAAAGATTTATTGAAGTATTCTAAGGACTTGTCAACATTTTTTAAATAGCCATAAGTCATTCCTATATTATTAAGACTTCTAGCTTTCATCTCAATATTACTGTCTAGATTATTTATAAGTTGTAAAGATTGTAAATAATAATTTAATGCTTTATCATAATTTTTCAAATGGGAAGAGTGTCTGCCAATACAGTTTAGTGCTCTTGCAGTTTCGGTATTATTTTTTATTCTTTTACTTAGTTTTAAAGAGACTAAATAGTTTTTTAAAGCATTATCATATATTTCCTGTTTAAGATAATTATGTCCAATAATGTTTATTGAGCTAATAACTCCAACTTGATTATTAGTTTTTAGATAATATTTTGTTGCTTCTTTTAAATACTTTATAGAGTTTTTGTGGTTGTTTTCAAAATAATTAGATCTGCCTATTTGAAATAAAGTATCTGCAATAAAACTATCATTTTTCTCTTCTAAGCTAATTATGAATGACTCTATATCGTCTTTTTTTCCAAAAGATTGAAAAGAAAAAA
>JAQXDJ010000299.1 GCA_029251425.1 Vicingaceae bacterium | reverse complement strand
ATAAGGAGTTTTTTTTGTAAAATATTTTCTTGTTATAAAATCTTTTTTATCAACCTTAATCGGTGAGAGTAGGAGTTTGTTTCAGAATTGAAAATTCCTTGGTGATCAATTTTATCAATTCTTATTTTACCTGAAGCATGAATAATATTATTGTTTTCTAACATTATACCAACGTGAATAATTTTACCTTCTTCATTATCGAAAAAAGCTAAATCACCGCTTTCCGACTCTTCAATAAAACTCAATGTTTCACCAATTTCTGCTTGCTGTGAAGCGTCTCTGGGTAGTTTAAAGCCATTTAATTTATAAATAACTTGAGTAAACCCTGAACAATCAATTCCAAATGGAGATCGACCTCCCCATAAATATGGTGCATTTAAATACATCATTGCATTTTCAGCTAGATTACTTTTAGCTATTTTTTGAGAAGTATCAAACGTTTGGCCATCAAACTGAAATGTATATTTGTTAAACCGTATAAGCTTATCTTTAAAGTTTGGTAGAGAACTACCTAAAAGTATTGGTGTTAAAGCGTTACTTTCTTTATCTTCAATAATATTAGCCATTTCGGAACAAACTGTGATAGGAGAGGTGTTGAGTCTTTCAAATTCAGTTTCATTGATTTCTATAAATTGCTTTTCATCAATCCAACAATCATAATCATCAAAAGCGGTTTTAATTTTTCTCCAACCAGCTCTTTTTTCTTCGTAAATTTTTAATACTTCGCCAAAAAGTAGTTGTGTAACCATTTCAGAACTATCTGAAGGCTCTAGCCTACAAGGCACAACACTTAAATGACAAATTCCGTATTTCATATTTACAAATGTAGAGAAATGTTAATGTTTTGTCATCCTGAGTTTATCGAAGGACAACAAAACACTAAATTTTAATATTAAATATTTTCGATTACCATTGCCGAAGCACCACCACCACCGTTACAAATACCAGCAGCTCCTAGCTTACCACCATTTTGTTTTAATACGTTAATTAGTGTAACAATAATTCTTGATCCAGAATTTCCTAATGGGTGACCTAAAGAAACAGCTCCACCGTTAACATCAACTTTAGCAGGGTCTAAACCTAACTCTCTAGTATTGGCAATACCAACAACAGAAAATGCTTGATTTAATTCCCAATAATCAATATCAGCAATAGATAAGTTCGCTTTCTTTAATGCCTTAGGTACAGCTAAAGAAGGTGCTGTGGTAAACCATTCAGAAACTTGAGCAGCATCAGCATAACTAACAACTTTTGCAATTGCTGTTAAACCTAATTCTTCTACTTTTTCTTTACTCATTAAAACCAATGCCGAAGCACCATCATTTAATGTTGAAGCATTTGCGGCTGTTACAGTTCCTTCTTTATCAAAAACTGGGCGTAAAGCTGGTATTTTTTCCAGTTTTACAGCTGTGTATTCTTCATCTTTATCAACAATAATAGCATCTCCTCTTCTTTGAGGAACCTCTACAGGTACAATTTCATCGTTAAATTTTCCAGCATCCCAAGCTGCTGCAGATCTGTTGTAAGATTCAATTGCAAATGCATCTTGTTCTTCTCTAGTAATATTCTTTTCAGTAGCACATTTCTCAGCACAAACTCCCATGTGTACTCTGTTGTAAACGTCAGTTAAACCATCTTTAACCATTCCATCTACCATTTTAACATCTCCTAATTTAGTAGAGGTTCTAGCATTCATGTAATGTGGCACTTGGCTCATGTTTTCCATTCCTCCAACAACAACACAATCGTTATCTCCTGCCATAATAGAGGCAGCACCTAAGGCAATAGATTTCATCCCAGAAGCACATACTTTATTAATTGTAGTACATGGAACATTCACATTTAATCCGGCAAAAATTGCAGCTTGTCTTGCTGGTGCCTGACCAACATTTGCTTGCAATACGTTACCCATAAATACTTCATCAACAACGTCAACAGAGATGTTTGCTTTGTTGATAGCTCCTTTAATTGCCGCAGCACCTAATTTTGTAGCAGGTACACTAGATAAACTTCCTAAAAAACTTCCTATTGGTGTTCTTACTGCTGATACGATATATACTTCTTTCATCCTTATAAAATTTTAATATTTTCTAAGCACGAAGGTAATTATTTCGATTGAGATTTTGGAAATTATTCTAAACTCTATTCTTCTTGTTTTTTTGCTTTAGTAATAATCTCTTTCAATCGTTTTTTGTGCGCTTCTTTCTCGGCCTTCTTTTTATTGATTTTTTGAGCTAAGAGTTTGTTGTGTTTCGCTTTATTCTTTGCATTTTTATTTTTACCCACTTTAGCCATAGAGTTGTAAAGTTAGGGTTTTCTTCTTTTGTTACCATTTTACTGAGAACAACATCAAGTCTTGAAAAGCATGTTTTATTTTTAGTTTGTCACACTGAGCCTGTCAAAGTGTAGATAAACGTAAAAAATATAAATGTGCTTTGAAAAGGTAAGCCATCTGAATTTGCTCCCGATATTTATCGGAATAAGAGCAAAGATAATTTTAAGTTTTAGGAGGAGTTTCGTTTAACGTTTTGGCTAAACAGCGTTTTAATGCTTTTTAGGTTTTGTTAGCGAATGTTTATTAATACTCAGCTGTTACATTGAGCCCAACACTTATTGCTCCGATTTTTTCCCAATTGTCTTGACTTGTAGATCTTACTACAGTTGCACTACCAGCAAAACCAGCAGAAAATGTTAAGCCTTCTTTATCTCCTAAATCTTCAATCCACTCTAAGGTGACAAAGAAATCATTATATACCACAATGTTATACTTATCAAGGGCAACGGTTAGCACACCTTCTTTTTTTGTGCTGGTAACAATAATGTTTTCTTTTAAAATGCTTTTATTTGGTTTTCCATCTTTTACATCATAAAAATTAAGTCTGAACTTGAGGTTGTTAAATTCGTTTTTCACTATAGAAACATTGAAGTCCTTAAGGTAAGTCGGGCTTTTCTTAATCTTAATTTTAACCCCAATTTCATTACCAAGGTTATTCGAAGTGAATCCAAGGCTAACTGTTTTAGAAGTAGTTTTATTCCCAAGAATTTTTTCTTTCAACCCTTTGCTTGAAACTACAAACTCTTTTAATTCAGTGATTTCTTTTTCCATTTGTAGAATTGAATTCTTGCGGATTAGGGCCTTAAAATTGGAGACATTAAAAGTCAAAGATTTATACCCAATCATTGAAATTTTCAACGTATCATTATGATATTTTTTATCCACTTCAATTTGAAAGTCTCCATTATAATTAGAGACTGTTCCAATATTTTTCCCAACAACACCAATATTAACGTATGGCAAAGACTCTTTAGAATTCTTGTCTATTATTTTTCCGTTATAAACTTCTTGGGCATATGGACTAGAGGAGATAAGAAGTAGTATAATTATGATATTTTTCATTCTATTGTTTTTTGGATCCAGCTAAATTAATGTTTGCTAATGCCTTTGTTAGTTGCGTTTCAATGAAACTTACATTAGTGTTAAACGAAATTACAGTTTTTTAACGAGAAAGTCAACTATACTTTGAGTTTAAGTAATGTAAAAGAAGGAGATAGATTCTTCAGTTTGATTTGTATAGAAAATAAATTTTCTACAAATCTGCGTTCAGAATGACATTCAGTTTATTTTTGTGGAACAATGAACTTTAACTTCAACAAAATAGATTTACCTGTAAAAGATGTTATTCCTAAAATTCAGGAAGAACTTAATAATGGTTCAACTTTAATTTTAAAAGCTCCTCCAGGGGCTGGTAAAAGTACCTTGGTTCCGTTAGCCTTAATGGAAGAAGTTTGGTTAAGCGACAAGAAAATTTTAATGTTAGAACCAAGACGATTAGCCGCTAAAACCATTGCTAACCGTATGGCAGATTTGTTGGGCGAAAAAGTAGGAGAATCTGTTGGTTATCGTATTCGTTTTGAAAGTAGAGTTTCTAATCAAACAAAAATAGAGGTTTTAACAGAAGGTATTTTAACCCGAATGATTCATGAAGATAATGGATTAGAAGGAGTAGGGTTAGTAATTTTTGATGAGTTTCATGAGCGTAGTATTCATGCGGATGTTGCTATGGCATTATGTAGAGAATCTCAAGAGATATTACGACCAGATTTAAGAGTCTTAGTAATGTCGGCAACTTTAGACATGCCTGAATTGTCTAAAATGCTTAAAGCACCTATTGTTGAAAGTTTAGGGAGACAACATCCAGTTGATGTAAATTATGCTGGAGATAGTGATGTGAAAATGTTACCTGAACTAGCGAGTAGAGTTATAAAAACGGCAATAGATAAACACAAAGGAGATGTATTGGTTTTTTTACCTGGGCAAGGAGAAATTAAAAGATGTGAAGAAATTTTAAAACGTTCATTAAAAGGAATAATGGTTCACCCGCTTTATGGACAATTGCCATCGAATAAACAGTTTGCTGCAATTATGCCCAATAAAGAAGGCAAACGAAAAGTGGTGTTGGCCACTAATATTGCAGAAACAAGTTTAACCATTGAAGGCGTAAAAATAGTTGTTGATTCTGGTTTTGAGCGTACTGCTCGTTTTAATCCGAGCACTGGTTTATCTCGTTTAGAAACGGTTCAAATTTCTAAAGATTCGGCCGATCAAAGGGCTGGTAGAGCAGGAAGATTAAGTGCAGGAGTTTGTTATAGAATGTGGACTATTGGTACTCAATCTCGTTTAGATGAAAACGGGAAACCAGAAATTGAACAAGCAGATTTAAGTTCTTTAGTATTAGATATGGCGCAATGGGGAATTGTAGATGCTGAAGATTTAAGTTGGGTTACTCCACCACCAAAAGGAAACGTTGCTAAAGCATCTAAATTATTACACGAGCTAGATGCTTTAGAAGATGATAAAATTACAGAGCACGGTAAAGAGCTGCACCGTTTACCAACTCATCCAAGAATAGGGCACATGCTAATTAAAGCGAAAGAAGCTGATCAATTGGCTTTGGCTACGGATATTGCTCCTTTATTGGAAGAACGAGACCCTTTACCTCAAGAAACAGGAATTGATATTAATTTAAGGATAGAAGCTTTAAGAAGGTATAGAAAAGATAAAAAAGGAACAAATCGTTTAGCGCGAATAGAGAAAATTGCAGCTCAATATCGTAGCATGTTTAAGTTGGAAGTGGATAATTCTATTTTTGATGATTTTGAAACTGGAATTTTATTAGCGTATTGCTACCCTGAACGTATTGCCTGTGCACGACCTGGGAATAATGCACAATTTCAAATGGCAAATGGGCAATTGGCTGCTGCAGGACATCGAGATGATTTGGCAAGCGAACCTTGGTTAGCTGTAGCTCATGTAAATGATAGGTATGGAGTTGGAAAGATATTTATGGCTTCACCATTAAACCCTAGAGATTTAAGGCCACTTTTAAAAACCAAAGAATTAATTACTTGGAATACTAAAAAGGGAGGTTTGATTACTTCTGAAAACATGGGGATTGGTAACATTGTTTTGCAAAGTAAACCTTTACAAAACCCCAATGAAGAATTGATCTTAAAAGCTATTATAGGCGCAGTTAAGAAGGAGGGGAGTGCTTTGTTAAATTGGGATGAAGATGTTGAACAATGGCAGAACAGAGTACTTTCTATGCGCGTTTGGTATCCTGAAGATGGTTTTCCTGATGTGAGTACAAAATCCTTGTTAGCTTCCGCTGAAGAATGGATAGCTCCTTATTTAATTGACATTGAAAGCCCTGAGGATTTTAAAAAGATTAATTTAAAAGATGTTTTACAATATAGTTTAACTCCTGAATTACAGCAGAAGCTAAATGCTTGTGCTCCAAAAACAATTGAAGTTAAAAGTGGCTCTAAAATAAAATTACAATACGTATCTAGCGGTTCTGACCCAATATTAGCAGTTCGTTTACAAGAATGTTTTGGTATGTCAGAAACACCAAAAGTAAATAATGGTCAAATTAATGTGTTAATGCACTTGCTTTCGCCAGGTTTTAAAATTGTTCAGATTACATCTGATTTAAAAAGCTTTTGGAATAATGCTTATTTTGATGTTCGTAAAGATTTACGGATGCAATACAAGCGTCATCTATGGCCAGAAAAGCCTTGGGAAGAAGAAGCAATAAAAGGGAGTAGGAAGAAGAGAAAGTAAAAAGTTTATAAAGTTGAGAGTAAAAGTTTTTTTTGACTACTGACTACTAAGTCCCTCCGTTTGTTTTTCCTTTAGTTGTTTTAACTTTTACGTGACGTTTTTTGTTGTATTTGTTTCTTGCTTTTGCAGATGCAAGTTTTTTCTTTTTAAGCTCCTTAAGTTGTTTTTTTGCAGCTTTTTTAGGGTTAGTATCGTATTTAGAAAGTTTATCGTATTCCTTTTTTGTTTGAACGCTAGGAGGAGTTTTGTAAGCCTCATGTCTGTTCATACCAGCATCATAAATACCTCTTTTTTTAGAAGTATGATTACGATCTTGAAACATTGAGTTTTGGTTGATTTTGTTTCCACAAGAAAACAACATTAAACCAATAAATATTATTGAAATTACTTTTATGATGTACTGCATACCTTTTTCTGTTATTTACCTTTATACTCTTCTAATAACGCATAAATATCTGTAATTAGTCTGTCAACATCCTTTTTTGATGTTCCATCATAAAAACCTCTTAGCTTTTTTTCTTTGTCAACCAACACAAAATTTTCAGTGTGTACAAAGTCATTTGGACCACCATCGCCTTCTGTAACTGCTGCAAAGTACGTTTTTCGAGCAAGGTTGTAAATCTGTTTTCTATCTCCAGTAACAAATTTCCATTTTTCATCAGAAACTCCAATTTCATCAGCATATTCTTTTAAAACAGAAACTGAATCAGCCTCTGGCATTACCGTGTGTGAAAGAAAAGCAATATCATTATTTGCTTCAAACTCATGATAAACTCTATCCATTTGTTTGGTCATTTTGGGGCAAATAGTAGGGCAGGTAACAAAAAAGAAATCAGTAATATAAATTTTATCTTTAAAGTTATTCTCTGTTACTTCATTTCCATCTTGGTCTGTTAAGTTAAATGAACCAACCCTATGAAATTTATCAACATTTCTGAGTGATTCATCAACAAGTAAAGGGTTTAAATCTATAGGATTGTAAACTTTTAGTTCTTTAGGTTTATCATTAATATAGTACCCGATGGTAATACCAATAATAATGAT
>JAQXDJ010000297.1 GCA_029251425.1 Vicingaceae bacterium | reverse complement strand
CTTATGATTTAATCTTTAGAATGTTTACAAATGGGATAACAATATATATTATTGATTTTTAACAGAATGCCTAATGTATTTTTCAATAACAACGGCTGTAACAATAACCATATAAAACTGACCTACTAAGCCTACTAAAATAGACGCTTTTTGAGCTATAGGTATTACTGGTATAATTTCACCATATCCAATAGTTAATAACGTAATGTAAGCGTAATACATAATGTTATCCATCCTTAACTCAAAAGAGCCTCCTTCTAATAATGCTCCTTGAAAAGCTCCAGTAAAAACTAACTCAATAGACATAAATAGAAAAAAAGCTAAAAAACCTAGAGAAATATAACCACTCATTAAGCCCATAATAACATTTTTATCTACTATTAATGCAGTCCAAACTTGTTTAACAATGTTATATGTAATAATGATGTGAAAGATAAAATAAATAGAAAGTCTTAACAAGATGTATTCATCACTTTGATTCCGATTAATTAAGTTTGCTCCAAAAACAATTGCCGAAGTTCCAAACAGGATAATAATAAACCACACTAGTAGTTTTGATTTTGAAATCAATAAAATACCTGCACCAATATTTACTATAAACAGAATAGGTAATAAAATATTTTCGTAAATATCACTAGACACCAATAATGATCCAAAAAGAATAAGAAGTTGAGTGATTAAAAAGAAAATAAATCTACGTTTATATAATGTTTCCATAATTTATCTTGGTCTCTTTAATCTATTAGTAGTAGCTCTTCGTTAAAGTTATAATCTTTATAGTTTACTCTAAATAAAGCACTGTACATTGCAGGAATAAAAATTAAGGTTATTACGGTTCCAAATAGTAAACCAACCATTATACTAACAGCCATACCTTCCCACATTTCACCTCCGCTTAAATACAAAGGAATTAAGCCTAAAATAGTAGTAAAAGTAGCGAGCAAAATTGGTCTAAACCTTTGTAAACATGCAGTAATAATAGCATCCTGAACACTTCGTTTAAGCTCGTTTTCTTCAATCTCCATTCTATCGACTAAAACAATGGCATTATTAATAACAATACCTGCTAAAGAAATTACTCCTAAAAAGGGCATAAATCCAAAAGGCACTTGAAAGATTAATAACCCAATAACAACACCAATAATTCCTAACGGGATAGTTAATAAAATCATTGTCATTTTCCTAAAAGAGTTGAATTGAATCGTGAGTAATATAATAATAATAAATCCTGATAATGGTAAGTATGAAATTACAGATCCCATACTTTCTGCTGATTGTTTTGCGTCTCCTCCAAATTCATAATTATAACCTTGAGGCCATAATTTCATTTGTTCTTCCATCCATGGAGAAATTTCTTTAGTAATTAGTGATGCATTTCCTCCCTCTTTAAGATTACTTGTAATGTTAATCGTTTTTCTTAAATTTAATCTCTTAATTTTTGAATATTGCCATTGCGGAACAATATTAGCAACTTGTAATAGTGGTACGCTTCTTCCTGTAACTTGTGCGAAAATATTTAAGGTTTCTAATGATGCTAAAGATTGTTGCTGACTAGCATTACTTCGCATTAAAATGGGTATAGATTTATTATCCTCTCTATATTCTCCTGTTTGGAAACCTTCTAAAACAGTTTTTAAAGATGTTGCAATATCTTGACTAGAAACACCAGCGATTTGAGCTCTGTTTTGATCTATTTTTATTAGAAACTTTTTACTTTTTGGCCCCCAATCATCTTTAACATTATTTGTTCCTGTAATATTAGAAAGTTTAATCTTTATAGCTTCCGAAATTTTTGCTAATTCATCAGGGTTTGGGCCAGACACTTTAATTTCAATTGGATTACCCCCTCCTCCAGCACCTAAAACACCAACTTGAATAACTGCGTTAGGAAAATTATCGAATCCATACTTATTTAATTTATCAAGTATTGGTTGGTTCTCCAAAAAAGAAGAAGTATTTACCAAAATATGAGCATAGCTTGAGTTTGCTTCGTCTTGAGAATAGCCTAAATCATAAGATTCTGGTCCTTTTCCAATGTAAGAAGACCAATCTGATATTCCAGTTTTTCTTGTATCATTAACTTGAAGAGAGTCTTTCATATATAACTCTATCTTTTTTACAATTTCGGTAGTGCGTTCAATTTTTGTTCCTGCAGGAAGGTTAATATTTATCGTAATCATATTTCTATCACTATCTGGAAAGAATAAAAACTGAACATGACCAAAGCCATATATTGATAAGGCAAAAGCTAAAAAAATAACTGTTATTACCTTTCCTTTATTTGCTAAGACGGATAAAATAAGGTCTTTATAGTACACTTTTAACTTATTGATAACACGATCTATAAAGCCTGGTTTTATTTCTCC
>JAQXDJ010000030.1 GCA_029251425.1 Vicingaceae bacterium | reverse complement strand
ATAACCACTTTTTCAGGACCACCACTCAGATGAGTCTCTTTTCCATCATACCCAATATATACCGCATCAGGTTTTACTCCAACATCATCAAGCACATCCTTTAAACGAACACCAGTCCATTCTGGACAACCTACAGCACCTAAATCCCATTGATTCCCTTTTGCTGGAGGACTAAACTCCTTTCGTCCATTCCCCCCACACTCCAATGTTAATTGATAGGTATAATGTTTAAATTTTGATTTTAATTCTATTAGTGTATATTTTTTAGAAGATTTCGCAGACTCTCCTTCTATAGTTAATGTCCATGAATCAACATCAATTTCCTCAGGAATTCTTCCATTGTTTCTAACAAACAACTTATCTGCTGGAGTTACTTTATCATCTAATAAATGAGGTGGCGTTTCTGCATTCCATGGTTTTGGATTTAAAATAGTCAATCCTTTATGCTTACCAGAAATTTCTCCTCCATTAGAGGCATTACTAATTACATTTTGAGATTTTTTTTGCTCACTACCAAAAGCGAACTTATTCCAAACAAAAGCAGATGCACTTAGTATTAATGAGGATGAAATAAATTTTTTCCTATCCATTAGAACAGTTTTTCTTTTAGTTAATAATACTTAAAGCTAAAGTATATAAAAAAAACTTTTCCGAAGAAACGATAACTTCTTTAATCTAGGATTCTAAAAACTAAATACTCTTGAAATATTAAAGCCTAACTTATACTCTCCCTGACCCCAATCACTTGTTGTGTAAGGAATAATATCATTCTCTATTAAACCAGCAGAATTAGTTACGTTAATGTGAAATACATGCCCTCCTGTTTCAAGCTCTACACCAACTCCAATAGCGTCATAAAAGCCATTATCTGTAGTCCTAAATTCAGAAAAAGAATGAAAGTAATCAAAAACAAAAGCCATTCTTGTTGTCATTTTAATTCTTCCTGCAAACCCTAAAGCAAAAATATCGTTCTCATCAACTGATCCATTTGTTGGATGCAAAATTGTTTGATCTACATAATTACGATGAACGTAAGTAGGGAGTAACTCTAACGAAATTGCTCTTGATAATTTACTTGCAATTATTACTTGGTGAGAATAAGACATCCTATTTTCAAACTTATTTTCAGGAATATTTGCTACACCCGAAAATGCTGCACTAACAAAATAAGCTGCGGAAATTGGCATCCCTCCCTCTGTTTGCTCTAAAAAACGATACTTTAAATTTCCATCAACATGCTCATTCATTTTACTCCTCCCTATACCAACACTCAACTTATCAGTTACACCATAAGTTAAAGAAAATCGAATATTAGAAGCATTCTCTAACCCATAAAGGGTATGACCTCCTAAATTCAATCCTTTTTTATCAGTAATATCCATATCACCAAAACGGTGAGCAATATTAAACTCTAATGTTTTCTTTTTTACTGACTGAACTGTTTGCGCATTAATTACACGAGTTCCCTTAAAAGTTGCTAAAACCTTATCTGAAGTTTTTTCTGAAGCAACCTCATCCTCCAGAATATCCATCAAATCTTGAGCACTTATAGTTGAAGCAAATAGCAAACACCCTATTATTGTTAAAAATTTATTCATCTACGATCTTATTTTTTTAATTCAAAATTTAAGCTAACGGTTACGTTAACTTCTTCTGCAATGTTTTTTACAACCAATTTTGGAATTTTAATCTTATGATCTTTAACCTTAACAATAAACTCACTCATCACTTTAATTTCCCCCTCTTCAATTACAACTTCTCCAGTAATTTCTCGTTCTTGTTCAACACCATGAATATTAATCATTCCTTTAACAGTAACCTTATGTTTGCCGTTTTCATTGTAATTAATTTTTTCTTGAATCTTACCTTTAAAAACTGACACTTTATACTTGTCACTTTCCATGTAGTTTTCATTAAAATGTTCCTCCATTAAAGGTTTCTCAAAATGAAAACCAACATTTGTTGCAATAAAAGCAACCTCACCTGTTTTTGTATTAATTAACGCTTTAACATCTTTGTTAACAGCATCAATATCTTCCATCGGTGTTTTAGAAAAAAACGAAATATCTCCGCTAACTGCTTTATATAAATTTTGTGAAAAAACAGAACTCACAATTGTAATACAAGTAATAAATAAAACTAACTTTTTCATAATATTATTCTTTTAAATTAAACCTAATTATTCAAGTGCCCCTTGATCTAACCACAACTGCAAAGTGTCTAATGTAGTTTGAGGCATTAGCCCTGAGGGTGGCATTGGCCCACTCCCTGAACCATTAATAGCTCTAGCTAAAATCCTACCCGCATCAGCTTGTGCTTTTACCTGCGAATAAGTTTGAAGAGTAACCCCTCCTGAACTACCATGACAGCCTACACAATTATTATCAATATAGGCCTTAACATGAGTTGTATAAGTTATACTATTAGAAGGATTTGGTGATGGTGTGGGGCTTGGTGTTCCTACTGGATCAACAATTGGTTCTGGCAGCTCTGTTTTATTATAAGAACATGAAACTGCAAAGGCCAACAGACCAAAAATAGAAAAGGTTAATG
>JAQXDJ010000267.1 GCA_029251425.1 Vicingaceae bacterium | reverse complement strand
CGTAAGAAAAACAACCCTATGCTTATTGGGGAACCTGGTGTAGGTAAATCTGCTATTGCAGAAGGACTTGCTTTAAGAATTGTTCAGAAAAAAGTTTCTAGGGTTTTATTCGGAAAACGAATTGTAACACTTGATTTAGCTTCATTGGTTGCTGGAACAAAGTATAGAGGTCAATTTGAAGAACGAATGAAAGCTGTAATGAATGAGCTGGAAAAATCTCCACACATCATACTATTTATAGATGAAATACATACCATTATTGGGGCTGGTGGTGCATCTGGATCTATGGATGCATCTAATATGTTTAAACCTGCCTTGGCAAGAGGCGAACTTCAATGTATTGGTGCTACTACATTAGATGAATATAGACAACACATTGAAAAAGATGGCGCTTTAGCCAGAAGATTCCAAAAAGTTGTTGTAGAACCTACTACTGTTGATGAAACCATTCAGATACTAAACAATATTAAAGAAAAATATGAAGATCATCATAATGTAAATTATACTGACGAAGCAATTGAAGCTTGTGCTAAATTGACTGACAGATACATGACTGATCGTTTTTTACCAGACAAAGCTATTGATGCTTTAGATGAAGCTGGTTCTAGGGTTCATATTACGAACATTAAAGTTCCTAAGAATATTATTGAAATTGAGAAGAAAATTGAAGACATCAAAGATCAAAAAAATCATGTTGTTAGAAGTCAAAAATATGAAGAAGCTGCTCAATTAAGAGATGATGAAAGAAACTTACTTAAAGAACTAAGTACAGCTAAAAAAGCTTGGGAAGACGAAACTAAAAACAACAGAGAGGAGGTAAGCGAAGACAATGTTGCTGAAGTTGTTGCAATGATGACTGGAATACCTACTCAACGTGTTGCTCAAGCAGAAGGAGATAGACTTGCCAATATGGGAGAAGAAATCAGTGATTCTGTTATTGGACAAGATGAAGCTGTAAAAAAAGTTGTAAAAGCTATTCAGCGTAACAGAGCTGGCCTGAAAGACCCAAATAAACCAATTGGTTCATTTATCTTTTTAGGGCCAACAGGTGTCGGAAAAACACAATTAGCTAAGGTTTTAGCACGCTATCTATTTGATACGGATGAGGCCTTGGTTAGAATTGACATGAGTGAATACATGGAAAAGTTTGCTGTTTCTCGTTTAGTTGGAGCTCCTCCCGGATATGTTGGATATGAAGAAGGTGGACAATTAACTGAAAAAGTTAGAAGGAAACCCTACTCTATTGTGTTATTAGATGAAATTGAGAAAGCTCATCCAGATGTGTTTAATTTATTACTTCAAGCCTTAGATGATGGTCAGATGACAGATAGCGCAGGAAGAAAAATTAATTTTAAAAACACCATCATTATCATGACATCAAATATTGGTGCTCGTCAACTTAAAGAATTTGGACAAGGTGTTGGATTTGGAACTACCGCTAAAAAGAAAGGTGCTGATGACCATTCTGCTGGCGTAATTCAAAATGCTCTTAAAAAAGCTTTTGCTCCAGAATTCTTAAACAGAATTGATGATGTTGTTATATTTAATTCTTTAGAAAAAGAAGATATACATCAAATTATCGATATTGAATTAGTTAGCTTAATTAAGAGAATTGAAGAGTTAGGGTATCACATGAACTTAACTCAAGAAGCTAAAGATTATATTGCTGATAAAGGATTTGATTCTGCCTACGGGGCAAGACCATTAAAAAGGGCTATCCAAAAATACTTAGAAGATCCTTTAGCTGAAGAAATTATTCAATCTAAAGTAGTAGAAGGAAGCACCATCAATGTAACTTTTGATGATGTAACTGAAGAATTAATATTCGACATAAAAAAACCAAAAAAGAAGAAAGAAGATAGTGAATCTAAAAAAGAGGATTAAGAATAATCCTTCTCCAATAAAAAAGCCTCATTAAATATTTAATGAGGCTTTTTACTTCTTATATATTTTCAAGCTTATTCAAACCCTAATTTATCCATTACCTTATTAGAAACTCCTGTTGTAGAAAAGCCTCCATCATGCATTAAATTTTGCATGGTAACATATTTGGTCAAATCTGAAAACAAAGTAATACAGTAGTTAGCACAGTCTAATGCAGGAGCATTTCCCAGAGGAGACTGTAATTCAGCAAATCCGTATAATGAATCAAATCCTTTAATTCCACCACCAGCAGTTGTTTTAGTTGGCGATTGAGATATCGTATTAACTCTAACTTTTTTATCAACTCCGTAATAATAACCGAAATTTCTTGCAATTGCCTCTAATTGAGCTTTAGCATCAGCCATATCATTATAACCAGGAAATGCTAATTGACCAGCAATATATGAAAGAGCTAATATAGAGCCCCATTCATTCATAATGTCTTTTTTCTTAGCAATTTTCATCACCCTATGAAAAGAGATTGCTGAAATATCCATTGCCTTATTATAGAATTCATAATTACTTTCTGTATAATGAATCTTTTTTCTAACATTAATTGACATTCCAATAGAATGTAAAATAAAATCTATTTTACCATATTTTTTTTCTGCGACAGCAAAAAGGTTTTCTAAATCTTCTGTAGAAGTAACATCTGCAGGAATAACTTCAGAACCTGTAGCTTCAGCTAACTTATTCAACTCCCCCATTCTTAATGCAACAGGTGCATTCGTTAGAATAAATTCAGCTCCTTCTTCGTGAGCTCTTTCAGCAACTTTCCAAGCTATTGAATCTTCATTCAATGCTCCAAAAATAATTCCCTTCTTTCCTTTTAAAAGATTGTTTGACATACTTCTTTTTAATTTACTTTTTCTTAGCTATAATAATCTATCTTCTTCTATGTTTAGCAGAAGCAGGTTTTGTGTGTCTTGCTCCACCAGCACTTTTACCTTTCATTACAGAACCTCTTCTGTGAGGATTACATCCTGTAAAAGGCATTGAAAAAAACAATAGCAATACTGGAATCAAAAATAATACGTAATATTTCT
>JAQXDJ010000292.1 GCA_029251425.1 Vicingaceae bacterium | reverse complement strand
TTTTTTTTATTTTTTGAAAATATATCTAGTAATAAAAAGACCATTTCCGTCTCCTTTACCAGCATCACTCTCAACTCCAGCAGCAATAGTCATAAGTTCCCAACCTTGTTTTGATAAGTCGTTTAGCATAGATGTAGCTAAAGCATCATTAGAAGCAACATTCTGGAAATTAATTCCTGCCATTGAGTAAAAGTTTAAAATTTTAGTTTCAGAAAACTTATCTACTTTGGCATCTCCTCTTTTAATTTTTCCTTGAGAACTTTTTTTACCATCAGTTCTTTCAGTAGTAAATTGGTTGTAATCAATTTCAGTTCCATTTTCAATAATTCTAGAACGACCTAAACCACCAGGTACAATTGATTCAATTACCGTAATAATTTTGAATTCTGTTTGAGCTTTTAATTCTGATAATCCTGCTGTAACAATTACAGCCATTAAAATAATTTTTTTCATAATAAGTTATATTTTTTAGTTTGATGGCAAGTTAGCAATTATTATACCAGTATTGTTTTTTAATGAGAAGCTTATTCTTCCTCAATTTTTATAATCTTTCTGGATATATTTTTAATGCTTCTTCTAAACATTCAATAGCATTTTGTAAAGATTCTTTATTTAGAACATACGCTAATCGAACCTCTCTTTCTCCTAATCCTTTAGTAGCGTAAAATCCAGCTGCAGGAGCAAGCATAACTGTTTGATTATTATATTCAAATTCCTCTAATAACCACTGACAAAAACGTTCTGCATTTTGCACTGGTAATTCAGCTACGGCATAAAATGCTCCACCCGGATTAGGGCAATTAACTCCATCAATGTTATTTAAACCTTTAATTACGATGTCTCTTCTACTAACGTATTCTTCAATTACATCATCAAAATAACTTTGAGGTGTTTGTAGTGCTGCTTCTCCAGCTATTTGTGCTAAAGTTGGAGGACTTAATCTTGCTTGAGCATATTTTAAAGCAGTATTAATAACTTCATTATTTTTAGAAATTAAAGCACCAATTCTAGCTCCACACATGCTGTATCTCTTAGAGACAGAATCAATAACAACCACATTGTTTTCTAATCCTTTTAGCTCTAAAACAGAGGTGTGCTTTTTTCCATCATAGCTAAACTCCCTATAAACTTCATCAGCAAACAAGAATAAATTATGCTTTAAAACGATTTCTTTTAATGTTTCTAACTCTTCTTCAGAATATAAATACCCAGTTGGATTGCCAGGGTTACAGATTAAGATTGCTTTTGTTTTTGGTGTGATTAACTTTTCAAAATCAGAAATAGGAGGTAGAGCAAATCCATTATCTATATTAGCAGTAACAGGAGATACCTTAACCCCACATGTTTTAGCAAAACCATTGTAATTGGCATAAAATGGTTCAGGTATAATGACTTCATCTCCCTCATTTAAGCATGAGTTAAAAGCGAACAATAAAGCTTCAGACCCTCCAGTAGTAATCAAAATGTCTTCAAAAGAAACTTCTAATTCAAGCTTATTATAATAAGCAGCTAATCCTTTTCTGTAAGATTCGAAACCAGCAGAATGACTGTATTCAATAACCGTTCTATCAATATTTTTAATTGCATCAATTGCAACTTGCGGAGTTTCAATATCTGGCTGACCAATATTTAAGTGGTAAACAGTTCTTCCTTTTTTCTTTGCTGCTTCAGCATAAGGCACCAATTTTCTAATTGGTGATTCTGGCATTTCTAAGCCTCTATTCGATAATTCTGGCATATCTCTAACAATAAAATTTTGGCGAATATAAGAAAGAACTTAAATATTTTATACCTTTAACTATGGCTTTTAATACCCATAATACAGATGATATAGAAATTCGTCCTAGATTTAAATTACTTTCGAGTTCTTTTGAACCTAAAGAATTTTTAGAGAAGGTTAAAAATGCTATACCAAAAGATGCTACGGTTATTGGTAAAATAGCAGAAGATCATATTTTTTTATCTATTCCAGAAAGTGAACAACATTTTTGGTCGCCAGCTATGGAAGTGGTTGTTGCGAAAGATTATGAAGATGAAAAAGTAACCGCTATCCGTTGTTTAATTGGGCCAAAACAATCTGTTTGGATGATGGTAATGTTTTTATATGTTGGTGTTGGTGCTATGCTTTTTTTTGGAGGAATGTATGGTTTAGTAAGGTGGAGTTTAGATAGTGGAACAAAATTTTTATGGTTTATACCAATTGGAATAATTTTAGAGTTAATAATATTTTTAGCAACTAAGTGGGGGCAAAAAAAGGGGAGAGACCAAATGCTCCATTTGGTTAGTTTCTTATATCATTCACTAGATGATGAAAGTTTGATAAGGGAGTAAGCTGTTAAAAAACGATTCTCTTTTTAGGTTGAGGTCCTTTACCTTTTTTATGTTTGTTTGGTCTTTGATAAAGATGCCTGCTTTTATTCTTACCAGTACTTTTGAATTTAATACCTGCAGCATTTGAAGAAGAATTATTCTTTATAGCAGGAGTTGTTAAAACTGCTTTTTCTTTTCCCTCAATTTCAACAATTATTTCTTTTTTAACCTCTTGTAATTTAACTTGGTTTTCTGCTCTAGCTTTCTCTGCTTTTAAAGCAAGATTAGCTGCAATTTCTTTTGCTTTTTGCTCTTTTTCTTTTCGTAGCCTTGCAGCTTCTTTATCTGCTAATGCTTTTGTTTCAGCTTCCTTTCTTTTTTGAGCTTCTTTTTGAGCTAATAATTTTGCTTTATTTTCAGCATTTGCTGTTTTAAGTGCTTGTTGCTCTAGTTTTTTTGCAGCTTCTTCGGCTGCTTTTTTAGCAGCAATTTCAGCTTCAATTTTTGCTTGCTCTTTTGCTTTTCTTTCTTCTTCGGCTTTCTTTGCTGCTAGTTCAGCCTCTTTTTGAGCAGTTAATTCAGCAGCAGCTTTTAATAATACTTCAGCTTCCGCTTGCTCTTTCGCTATTCGTTCCTCTTCTGCTTTTTTTGCAGCTTCTTCTTCTTCGGCTTTTGCAATAGCTTCAGCTGCTGCTCTTGCTTTTTCTTCAGCTCTTTGTTTTTCAGCTTCTAGTTTTTTTGCTAATTCTGTTTCGATCAGTTTTAATTTTGATTTAGGTTCTGGTCTGTCATCAAATAATGCAATGGCTTTTTTATAGGCAACAATTGCTTCTTCAAAATTGTTTTTGCTAAAACTCTTATTCGCATCTTTCATGGCAAGTGCGTAATCCTTTTCCTTCTGAGCTTCTTCTTCTGCTTTCCTTTCAGCTTCTTTAGCACATTTTTCGAGCAGTTTATTTAGTTTTTCTAAACGAGGCATAGAATATTCCATATCCCAATCCATAATATTTTTTTTAGGAAAATAAACAGCTTTTCCAATCGGAAGATCTAGTAAGTCAGTTTTAATACAGTCATTAGGCTTAAACAAAGTGATTTCAGCACCCATATCTGGTACTTTTTGCCTTTTTAGGTCTGGAACACCATTAGTGTTCATTGTTATTGTTTTGTTAGTAAAACCAGCTTTAGAAAATGTAATTGTATAGATTTTATCGTACTCT
>JAQXDJ010000205.1 GCA_029251425.1 Vicingaceae bacterium | reverse complement strand
ATTTGGTGCTGACCAACATCTGTAACAATTGTCGCTTGTCCATCAGAAGCTTCAGAAACTAAATTGATCACCTCTCCCATCGACATCATTTTATCATCTAATGGATGAAGTTCTTCATTAATTACTTTTTGATTTTCCAGCTCATCACAATCTCTAAACCTTTGTAACCACTCTTTATTATTACCCTTATTAACCGCTGCTGTCAACAACTCCAAAGAAGTCTTACAATCTCCAACTACAGCAACATCTGTTTTTATAATCTTATCTATTTCTGCAGGGTCTAATTCTAAATGAACCACTTTTGCTTGAGTCGCATACCTTGAAGTATCTCCAGTTACACGATCATCAAATCGCATACCGATAGCAATTAAAACATCACACTCATTCGTTAATAAATTAGGACCATAATTACCATGCATTCCTAACATTCCCACATTTAAAAAGTGATCTGTAGGCAATGCCGACAGCCCCATTATTGTCCAAGCAGAAGGTATACCTGTTTTTTCTATAAAGGTTTTAAACTCTTCTTTAGCATCCCCTAACAAAACACCATGGCCGAAAAGAACATATGGTTTTTTTGCATTATTAATTAATTCAGCAGCTGCTTTTATAGCATCTAAATCAACTTTAGGTTTGGGAACGTAACTTCTCACATTTTCACACTTTTTATATTGAAAATCAACCTCTCCAAACTGAGCATCTTTAGTAATATCAACTAATACTGGACCCGGTCTACCTGATTTTGCTATATAAAATGCTTTAGCCATAGCTGCAGGAATATCTTCTGCTCTTGTTACTTGGACATTCCATTTAGTTACAGGCATAGAGATACCAACTACATCTGTTTCTTGAAAAGCATCAGTTCCTAACAAATGACTTGCTACCTGACCAGTTATGCAAACCATTGGTGTTGAATCTATCTGAGCATCAGCAATCCCTGTTATTAAATTAGTAGCACCTGGACCTGATGTTGCTAAACAAACACCAACTTTACCTGACACTCGAGCATAACCTTGAGCAGCATGAGTTGCCCCTTGTTCATGCCTTGTTAATATATGTTTTAGCTGATCTTGGTAATCGTACAACGCATCGTAAACAGGCATTATAGCTCCACCAGGATAACCAAACATTACATCAACACCTTCTGCTATTAATGATTTTACAACAGCTTCTTTACCTGTTATTATATTTTTTGAACTTTCCATTACTTATCTGTTACACATCCTTCTGATGCTGATGAAACTAATTTTGCATACTTGTAAAGTGCTCCTCTTTTGACCTTTAGTTCTGGAGCAATCCATTCTTTCTTTCTTTGATTCAATTCTTCGTCAGAAACATCCATCACTATCGTATTACTTTCTGCATCAATAGTTATTTCGTCTCCATCTTTTACAAAAGCAATATTTCCACCTACTTGTGCTTCTGGAGTAATATGTCCAACAACAAAACCGTGTGTCCCTCCAGAAAATCTCCCATCAGTTATTAATGCTACTTCATTACCTAAACCTGCACCCATTATTGCTGCAGTTGGCTTTAACATTTCTGGCATTCCAGGACCTCCTTTAGGACCTTCATATCGAATAACCACGACATCCCCTTTCTTTACTAATCCATTTCTAATTCCATCATTAGCTTTATATTCACCCTCAAACACTTTAGCTTTACCGGTAAACTTTAAACCTTCTTTTCCAGTTATTTTTGCAACAGAGCCTTCTGTAGCTAAATTTCCTTTAAGTATTCTAATGTGGCCTGTTTCCTTAATCGGGGAATCAACATCTTTGATTACTTCTTGGTTAGAATGTAAAGAAGGAACATTTGCCAGATTCTCAGCCAATGTTTTACCTGTTACTGTTAAACAATCACCATGGATCATTTCTTTTTCTAACAAGTATTTTAACACCGCTGGAGTTCCTCCTACTTTATGCAAATCTTCCATTAAGTATTTACCAGAAGGCTTAAGATCAGCTAAGAATGGCGTCTGATCACTTATCTTTTGAAAATCATCTATCGGTAAATCAACCCCTGCAGCATCTGCTATAGCTAAAAAGTGAAGAACTGCATTTGTAGAACCTCCTAAAACTGTAACTAATGTTAAAGCATTCTCTAAAGATTTTCTAGTAACTATATCAGATGGTTTTAAATCCAATTTTAATAACTCTACAACTTGCTTTCCTGCATCTTCAGATTCTTTTGTTTTATCTTTACTTAAAGCAGGATTAGAAGAGTTATATGGCAAAGACATCCCTAAAGCTTCTATAGCTGAAGCCATTGTGTTTGCAGTATACATTCCTTCACAAGCTCCTGCTCCAGGTACAGCATTTTCAATTATCTCTTGATATTCTTTCTCCCCCATCTTTCCAGCAACTTTTGCTCCCCAAGCTTCAAAAGAAGAAACTATATCTAGTTTTTTACCGTGACAGCTTCCAGAATCTACTGTTCCTCCATAAACCAAAACTGACGGTCTGTCTAACCTCAACATAGCAATTAATGCCCCTGGCATATTCTTATCACATCCAACAACTGTTACTAAACCATCATAGCTTAAGCCTTCAACAACAGTTTCCATAGAATCTGCTATAATGTCTCTTGATGGCAATGAAAATCGCATTCCTGGAGTTCCCATAGAAATACCATCACTTACTCCGATTGTATTAAAAACTAATCCTACAGCTTCATTACCATTTATTCCAGTCTTTACATGCTGAGCTAATCCGTTTAAATGCATATTAC
>JAQXDJ010000201.1 GCA_029251425.1 Vicingaceae bacterium | reverse complement strand
TTTTAATTACAGGAACAATTAAATTTCCAGAAGGAAGTGCAGTTGCCATTCCTAGGTTAATGTTTTTTCTTTTGATGATGTTTTCACCATCAACAGAAACATTAATCATAGGGAAATCTTTAATCGCTTTTACAACCGCTTCCATAATAATTGGTGTAAACGTTATTTTTTCATTCTCTCTAGCTAAAAATTCGTTTTTAACTTTGTTTCTCCAGTTAACAATGTTTGTCATATCAGCTTCAACATAAGAAGTAACGTGAGGTGAAGTTTGTTTAGACATTACCATGTGGTTAGCAATGAGTTTTCTCATTCTATCCATTTCAATAATTTCATCACCAGCGTTAACTGAAATGTTTGCTTTTTTAGGCTCAGCTTTAACTTGCGCAGCAGGAGCAGGAGTTGCAGGGGCTGAACTTGCCGCAGCCGCAGCAGGTGCTGCAGTCGAAGTATTTCTATTCGGTAAGTAATCTAAAATATCTTTTTTAGTTACTCTTCCATCTTTACCAGAACCGTTAATTGATTCTAATTCATTCATAGAAATTCCTTCTTTCTCAGCAATAGATTTTACCAGGGGAGAATAGAATTTTCCAGAATCAGAAGTTGTGCTGATTTTTTCAGCAGCAACTACGCTAGCAACTGAAGCCGTTTCAGCAATTGGTGCAGTAACTTCAGCAGGAGCTGATTGAGCAGGAGTAGCAGGTGTTTCTGCAGCGGCTTCACCTTCAGAACCAATAATAGCAATTGCTTGTCCTACCTGAACAACATCACCTTCATTAAATAACTTTTTTATTAAAACTCCTTCAGCAGTAGAAGGTACTTCAGAATCTACTTTGTCGGTTGCAATTTCTACTACAGACTCATCTGCTTCAATTGTATCTCCAACTTCTTTTAACCAACTTGTAATTGTTGCTTCAGCAACACTTTCACCCATTTTAGGCATTATCAATTCAACTTGCGCCATATCCTATATTTCCTTTTAAAATTTATTTTTTTGACAAGTCACAAATATAACCTAAAAAAACCTATTTTTCTAAGGATTTTAGGGTATAATTTGGAGGTTGGTTAACTATTTGATAATGAATGTGAAACTTGTAATATTTAGCTGTTTTTTAGTGCTATTTTTTGATGCTGCTGCTCAAGAATCTAATCTAAAGAAATTTAGACGGTTAAGTGGACCAGAAAAGTGTTGGGTAATATTTCATCCTTTTGTAGCTAAAAAAGCATTGAAAATTTCTCAAAAAACTAGGGTAATTACTAAAGAAATTCAGCAAAAAAAGTTGTTAAAAGGAACAGGGAATGGAGGTCAAATTGATGCATTTAGACATACTTTTTGGATGGCTAGTTTAACTCAAGAAATTGGTAAAGGAAGAGCCCGAAGTTTGGGTAGAAAACACGAAAAAGGGAATTATAAAGATTACAAAAAAAGAAGATTAGAAGATGGTGTAATTCCTGATAGAATTAGCTCCGAAATGGACTTGTTTAATAATGAGGTGGGGATTAAGATTGGTGCGAAAAGCGAGGCTTTAGATTTGAAAAATATTGTTGTAGAAGCTGTTTTAAAAGGCAATTGTAAAATGATAAAAAAAGATGCTTACGACAACTTTTTAGATTGTGAAGGAAATTATATTCCATTAGAAATTTTACAGGGAAAATGGGAGAATAATAAATGTTTGGTGTGGAGTGATGAAGGTGAGCTTTAAAAGAATATAAGTTTTAAAAGGAAAATAATTACAACAATAACAATTAGAGTAATTCCTAGAGAAATAAAAAGTTTTTGAATTTGTTGTTTATTTTCAATTTCTCTGTTTTGTTTTAATTTCTCTAGTAAATCCTCTTTCTCTTGAGGAGTCATTTTCTTGTTAGAAATAGGCTTACTTCTCGTATATTCTTTTTTGTATTTTGAAAAGGGCTTTTTTTTATTCTTTCTTCGATTGTTGTTTTTTATCGAAGCAATCATCGCAGCTATAGAACCTTCTCCACCCATGTACTACTTTAAGCATATAACCAAAATAGGTTTCTCATTCTTGTCAGTAGTAGCAAAAAGATAAGTTTCTCCACCGTCTTTAAGTTTTAGTTTTTGTTTTACTTGCTCAACTTTATGTTTAAAGTTTCGACAACTTACATTGGCTTTAGTCAGTTTTAGTTTTTTAAATTCTTTTGGATTGTAGGCAGAAATATGTTCAATTTTAAAAGCCCTGCCGGGGAAATTTTGAACTAAGTTTTCAGAGGTATAAAGGTGTGAGTGTTGCGCTATTTTTTTTACTTCGTATTTATTACTAATACTATTAAAAGCTCCAGCTTTTAAAATAGCAGAATTAGGTTCGTATAAATACTTTTGAGGATCAGAGAATGAAACATTGACTTCAGCTTCTTGCTCGTAATTAAAAGAAAATTCTTGATTCGTTTTAGTTAAATTAATAGTGTTGGTTTCTGGCTCAGCAGTAAAGTTTTTCTCTAATAAATAGAGCACTTCTTTACAGTCATTATTTACAGAAATAATCCAAATTTTTGAAACACATTTTAAATCTTTTAGCGTTTGTTTAATGTCTAAAAGTGGTGCTGTTTTTACTAAGATTTTATTTGCAAACTCAAATATTTTTGGAGCTAATTCTATAATATTAGGAGTACATTCATCTAATTTAAAAACGCGTTGGTTTTCATTCCTTCTACTTGGGTCAATGTAGGCGATATCAAATTTTATCGTGTTGTTTTCAATAAATTTCTCAGCAGTAGAATTGATTAGCTTTATGTTGTTGGCATTTAACAGTTCAAAATTGTGTTTTACGGTATTGTGTAGTTCTGTATTCTGTTCAATGTGTGTTACTGCTTCAAATTCTTTAGAAAAATAGAAGCTATCAACTCCAAAACCTCCAGTTAGGTCAACTAATGTTTTTCCTTTAACTAATTTACTTTTATAAACCCCAGTTCTTTCAGAAGAACATTGCTCTAGAGACAATTTTGAAGGATAAATTATGTTTGGTGTTTCGTAAAACTCTTGGATTTTGCTTTTTGCTTTTTGCAATCCATTTATTTGAGCTAAGATAAATTCTTTGTTGAGTGAGGGTTGTTTACTAAGTATCAAAGCAATCTCATTAAGCGAATCATTTTTATGATTCTCAATAAATTTTATGTCTTCAGATTTGTCCAAAATAGACTTCAAAAATATTACTTTTATCTTATTATATGAGCAATCATTTTTTAGATACCAAAATAGAATTTTTAAAAGGAGTTGGACCTAAGCGTGCAGAGATGTTGCGAAAAGAACTGGGTATTTCAACATATGGTCAATTGTTGTTGCATTATCCTTTCCGTTATATTGATAAGTCTAAAGTTTTAAAAATTTCGGATATCAATTCTGATGAAATTCATATACAGCTAAGAGGTAAAGTTGTTGAATTAAGAACTTTAGGAGAAAAAAGAGGGAAACGTTTAGTTGCTACTTTAAAAGATGATACTGGTGAGATAGAGTTGGTTTGGTTTAAAGGAATTAAATGGTTGGCTTCTTCAATTATTGTAGGCAAGGAATATGTTGTTTACGGGAAACCGACAGAATACAATCATCGATATAATATTGCTCACCCTGATATTGATTTGTTGGATAAAGCTTTAATTGCAAACCAGGTTACTTTAGAAGCTGTTTATCATACTACAGAGGTGTTAACTCGAATGAGTTTGAATGCTAAAGGAATTCATAAAATTCAGAAAAATTTAGTTGCACAACTGCCTAATAAAATTCAAGAGACATTACCTGTTTGGATTCTTGATGAATTAAAATTGGTGCCTAAAGAAAAGGCAATCATTAATGTTCATGCGCCTGAAAATGAATTTCTACTCCAGAAATCGAGGTATCGATTAAAGTTTGAAGAGCTGTTCTATTTACAATTAAATATGCTCAGGCAAAAAGGCATCAAAAAAGAAGTTATAAAAGGAGCTGCTTTTAATAGAGTAGGAGAGTATTTTAATAAATTTTACAACGATAAATTACCTTTCGAATTAACTGATGCTCAAAAACGAGTGTTAAAAGAAATTAGAGATGATGTGGGGTATGGTAATCATATGAACCGATTGCTGCAAGGAGATGTTGGTAGTGGAAAAACCATTGTTGCATTAATGAGTATTTTAATTGCAATTGATAATGGTTACCAAGCTTGTTTAATGGCGCCAACTGAAATATTGGCCAATCAGCATTTTGAAGGAATAACTGAACTAATTGAAGGGATAGGCTTAAATGTTCAATTACTTACAGGTTCTGTTAAAACCAAAAAACGTAGAGAAATCCATGAGCAATTAGAAAATGGTGAACTACATATTTTAATTGGGACGCATGCTTTAATAGAAGATAAAGTTAAGTTCGATAAACTTGGTTTTGTTGTGATAGATGAACAACATCGATTTGGGGTTCAACAACGATCGAAATTATGGCGAAAGGGAACACTTGGACCAAATGGCAAACTGATTCCTCCACATGTGTTGGTTATGACTGCAACTCCAATTCCTAGAACGTTGGCTATGACTTTTTATGGTGATTTAGATGTTTCTGTAATAGATGAATTACCACCAGGAAGAAAGGAGATTAAGACAATTCATCGTTTTGACAATTCTAGGATGAAAATTTTTGGTTTTATGGAAGATGAAATCAAAAAAGGAAGACAAGTTTATGTGGTATATCCATTAATAAAAGAATCAGAAAAATTAGATTATAAAGATTTAATGGAAGGTTACAATCAAATTGAAAGAGAATTTCCACTACCGAAATATCAAGT
>JAQXDJ010000191.1 GCA_029251425.1 Vicingaceae bacterium | reverse complement strand
ATAATATTAGTAAAAACCTCATAATGAAAACTAAATTACAAGTTTCTTGCCAACCAATTTACTACCGCGGGTTATTTACACATAATGTCTAATTATAAGACAACCACATTATAATCTGTAAGTATTGATAATACTAACGTACAGCTATAAACTGTATTATCTCCTTTTGTCTTATAATGTACTGCATTATGTTACTTTGCTTCGGACTTTAAGAATTTATTCTTAAAGTTCGGAAAGAGAAATTTTATATCAATTAAAGCGTAAGTGTTGGAGATTTATACATCCTGCTAACTACAAATAAATTGACAACTCTTACAATACAACTTAAGTAAAGCGATAAATAGGTGAAAACTAAACACTTAAAATAGAGTAGAAGAGGTGTTTTGTATTTACTTATTTAGATGCTGCGTGAGGGATAGCAGCAATTACCGTGTAATGCGAATAGCCCGACCGTTAGGGCACGCCCACCAACATAAAGTTTGCCTTAATTCTATGCTATACATTTATCACATTTACCAACTAATAAAACTTGAGCAAAGTCTATTTCTCTATTGGGTATTGAAGGAATAGTAATATTAGTAGATAGACAATCTAACTTACCGCATTTTTGACACTGAAAATGTGGGTGAGTGTCGAAGTGACTATGAGAAGAACAATCATGGCATTTAGCATACCATTTAAGCCCATCTATACCAAGAAATGAATGAACAACTCCATCTTGCTCTAATTTATCAAGTATTCGATAAATAGTTGTTTTGTTCATATCCTCTTTAAAACGATCAATTAAATCAACAACCGAAAAAGCATTGCTACTGCTTTTGAATACATCATTTAAAATTTCAACAGACTTCGTTTTTCTTACAATCTTCATAAAACAAATTTAAGTCAACTTTTACCCATAAAAAAATTATTTCATTTTATTAATTGCTACTTAGTTGCAATAAGATAAAAATAACTATACTTGCAACTTAGTTGCATTAATTATGGTAAGATGAATTTAATACTTAACAAATCAAATGGAATAGGGGCACTTGCAAGTTCTATATGTCTAGTGCACTGTATGGCTACACCATTTATATTTATTGTACAAACATGCTCAGCTAGTTGTTGTGAAAGTACTCCTATATGGTGGCAATGGATAGATTATATATTTCTTGGTATCGCATTTTTTGCTGTATACCATTCTGCGCGAACAACTACAAATAAATTAATAGGAATAGGATTGTGGATAAGTTGGATTGCTTTGTTGCTTGTAATTTTAAATGAAAAAATAGATTGGTTTACACTTTCACAGCACACTATTTATTTTCCTGCCTTAAGTCTAATTGTATTACACATTTATAATAGAAAGTATTGCCAGTGCGCAACAGATCAATGTTGTGCGGATAATATCGAAAATATATGAAGAAAGAGCAAATCGAAATAGTAGGAGATAATCATGTTTCAACAAGTGTTGAGACACCATTAAGAGCAGATGCTTTTATTAAATCAGATGATGAAAAAATAACAAATATCCAGTACCACTTTGAAAAGATAATGGAAGAATTAGGTCTTGACTTAACAGACGACAGCTTATCAGGAACTCCTTATCGGGTAGCTAAAATGTATGTAAAAGAGCTCTTCTTTGGATTGGATCCAAAGAATAAGCCACAGCTTTCTGTTTTTGAAAACAAATATGGTTACAAAAAAATGTTAGTAGAACAGAACATTACTATTGATTCTTCTTGTGAACATCATTTTTTACCCATAACTGGATTTGCACACATTGCTTACATGCCAAAAGAAAAGGTTGTTGGATTGTCTAAGATTAATAGGTTGGTAGATTATTATGCACACAGACCTCAAGTACAAGAGAGGTTGTGTCTTCAAATCTTAAAAGACTTACAAGAGACCTTAGAAACGGAAGATGTTATTGTATTAGTTAGCGCAAAGCATTTATGTGTTTCATCCAGAGGTATTAAGGATAAAAGCAGTTTTACCACTACAATTGAATATGGGGGTAGCTTTAAAAAAACAGAATATCGTAATGAATTTTTTGAATGTATAAAAAATAAAATCAATGAATGAGATTAACAAATTACCTGTAACAGTATTAAGTGGCTTCTTGGGAGCAGGTAAAACAACTTTACTAAATCATGTTTTACATAACAAAGAAGGCTTAAAGGTCGCTGTTATTGTAAACGATATGAGTGAGGTAAATGTAGATGCGGAATTGGTAAAAAACGAAAATACACTTTCAAGAACAGAAGAGAAATTAGTTGAAATGAGTAATGGCTGCATTTGTTGTACACTGCGTGAAGACTTAATGATAGAGGTAGAGCGGCTTGCAAAAGAAAATAGATTTGATTACTTATTGATAGAAAGTACAGGTATTAGTGAGCCTGTTCCAGTAGCACAAACATTTAGCTTTGTAGATGAAGAAAATGGAATAGACCTTTCCAAATGGAGTTATGTTGATACTATGGTAACAGTAGTTGATGCATTTAATTTCTTTAATGATTTTGGAAGCCCAGAAACCTTAGAAGATAGAAGCTTAACCGATATAGAAGGGGATGATAGAACTATTGTGAACTTATTAATTGATCAGGTTGAATTTGCTAATGTTATCATAGTAAATAAAGCCGATTTAGTATCAAAAGAAAATTTAGGAGTATTAAAAGCTGCTATGCTTAAACTTAATCCTGCTGCAAAAATTATCGATTCTACTTTCAGTAAAATTGAGCTTAAAGAAATTTTAAATACTAAACTTTTCGATTTTGATGTCGCAGAACAAAGTGCAGGTTGGATAGCAGAATTAAATAAGGAAGAACATACTCCAGAAACAGAAGAGTACGGAATGGGATCATTTGTCTATCGATCAAGAAGACCTATGCATCCAGACCGTTTTTGGAGTTATGTAAACTATGAGTGGGATACTTCTATAATAAGAAGTAAAGGAATGTTTTGGATAGCTTCTCGCCCAGATTCTGCTTTAGCTTGGAGTCAAGCAGGAGGCTCACTAAGAGCTGAACCCGCTGGAGTATGGTGGGATTCTATGTCTAAATTGGAAAGAAATCAACATGCTTCGTTTCAAACTAATGAAGAGTATATTATGTCTCGTTGGGATAAAGAATATGGGGACAGAATAAACGAAATTGTTTTTATAGGGCAAGACATGGCTAAAGAAGAAATACTTGAAGAGTTAGATGGTTGCTTGTGCACTGATGAAGAGTATAAAGCATTCTTAAAAGGTGAAATTGTTGGAGATGTATGGCCAATTCATGAATTTCAAAACGAAGTAGTATGATTCAAAATGTAACAGATCACTTTTCATATGTTTCTAAATTTTCTGATTTATCGTTAATTCAAAAAGAGGATATAAATATTACCATTTATGAAAGAGAACTACCTAAAAGTATAAATTCTTATCTCAATCATATTTTGAATGAAGGGTTTAGACCATTAAACGTTTCTTTAAATATTAACGAGTTTAAAAACAGTTTTGATAACCATTTTAAAGAACTGATTTTAAAATACAAAGAAGAACATCAACATCTAAAAAAAGATATAGAAAACCTTCTTTTTCAGTTTTCAGAAATCTGCAACAATAATCAATTGAAAATTTTCTTTGGGATTGTTGATACAGATATGTGTAAGAGATTTCATGTGGATATGTACGAGCTTAGAATGTTGTGCACCTATAAAGGACAAGGAACAATGTGGCTTTCTGAAGATAATATAAACCATGAAGCGTTAAACAGTTTTAAGGAAAACGAAGAAATAGTGTTAAATAACGAAGCTGTGAATCAATTGAATGAAAGAGATGTAGCAATAATAAAAGGGGCGTTGTATCCAAATTCTAAAGTAGGAGGGCTTGTACATCGTAGTCCAGCCATTGAAAACCTCAAACAAAAAAGAATCATATTAAGGGTGGACAGTAACTCACTAATAGATAGCATTTAATAATAATTCAAAAAAATATAAATTATGATTACAAAAGAACAAGTATCAACAGCCCAAAATACTTGGGGACTAGGAGTAGTTAAAATTGGGTCTTTAAAAGAGAATAGATCTAAATGTGAAGATTATACAAGTGAATTTTTAGGCAAGCTTTACTCGTTTGAAAATGGACCTGTTTTATTTAAGCCAACAAAATGTGCTATAGAGCAATTTAGAGCTACTAAGGCTGAAGCTTTGTCATATTTTATTGCGGGAGAAAATAGAGCATGTAATGAGGATAAAGGATTTGCAATTCAACCTTGGATAAAGGTAAGATTTGAGAACATTGGTGTTATCTTAGAAGATAAACGTGCAATCGCAATGGGAAATTATTTTTTTACAGATTCAGATGGTAACGAAGCAAAGGTTGAATACACATTTGGTTATAAGTTAGTTGAAGGTCATTTGAAAATTGATTTGCATCACTCATCATTTCCTTACAATCCTTAGCTAGCTATTTTCTAGTGTAAATAATTAAACTTTTTAATAACTAAAGAATGAAAATAATTAAAAGAGCATCAATTTTAATGATAGCAGTATGTGCTTTATCTGTAACTGGCTGTGGCTGCAAGAAAGACCACAATTCACTAACACATTCATCACATGATGATCACCATGGTCATAGCCATGCAGAAGTAATGACTAGTCTCATTACTTCTTTTGAAGAAAGCACAGGAGTGCAACCAGATGTTAGTTATGCTTTTACAGATTTGGATGGCAATGAAGCAAAGGTTGAATACACATTTGGTTATAAGTTGGTTGAAGGTCATTTGAAAATTGACTTGCACCACTCATCATTTCTTTACAACACTTAAGTATCATATATAAATAAACTTTTTAAATAACAATAAACATGAAAAAAATTAGAAATTATTCAATCGTAGCAGTAGCAATCGTAACCTTATTAATGGCAGGGTGTAAAAAAGATGATGACACACCAGTTCCTGCTAGTTCAACAACACCTCCAACAAATGACGTTGAAGTAATGACAAGTCTTATAATCTCTTTTGTAGATACTGCTGGAGTACAACCAAGTGTTAATTATGCATTTAGAGATCCAGATGGAGATGGAGGGAATGGACCTACGGAACATGATACTATTAGATTGGTAGCTAATACTTATTATAATGCTACAGTTCAGGTTTTAAATGAAACAGAGACACCAGCAGAAGATGTTACTTTAGAAGTTTTAGATGAAGATGATGAACACTTGTTTTGTTATGATCCATCTAACACAAATGTATCTGTAACAAGAACAGATAGTGATGGTACATATGAAATTGGTGTTACTTCACGCTGGGATACTGGTGCTATTGCTACTGGAAACACGACAATAACATTAAAAC
>JAQXDJ010000171.1 GCA_029251425.1 Vicingaceae bacterium | reverse complement strand
TGCGATAATTATGAATATGTATGTTTTAACGTATTGCAAATTTTTAATCTATTTCGTTATAATCTCCAATACTCAACTCTTGTGAGTTATTGTTAATTTTTACAAAGTTTCCAATCATTGAATTTTTCAATGTAGAATTACTAATAACCGTGTTGGTCTGAATTATCGTATTAGAAATTGTTGAATTTTCTACAGTTGTATTTTCTCCTATTGAAACATGTGGTCCAACAGTAGCATTTTTAAGTACAACATTCTTGCCAATAAAACAAGGTTCAATAATTTTAGAACCTTCATTTTTCACAGAAGAGTCAACAATATTATCATCTTTTATGTGCTCTAAAACACGTTGATTCGTATAAACAGTAGCTTTATAATTACCACAATCTAACCACTCTTTCACTTCTCCCGGAGCAAACTTAGTGCCTTTCTGTTTCATATTTTCTAGGGCATCAGTTAATTGATACTCTCCTTTATCTGTAATTTTATTGTCAATTAAATACTGTAGCTCATCTTTTAAATAAGCTCCATCTTTAAAATAATAAATTCCAATAATTGCTAAATCAGAAACAAATTCTTGAGGTTTTTCTACAAAATCAGTAATAATATTATCTTCATTTAATTTTACAACTCCAAAGGCACTAGGATCATCAATTTGACTCACCCAAATAATACCTTCCGCATTAGCATCTAATGTGAAATCAGCTCTAAAAAGCGTGTCTGCAAAAGCAACAACTACATTTCCTTCTAAGCTATCTTTCGCACATAAAATAGCATGAGCTGTTCCTAAAGCTTCTTCTTGATGGTAAATACTTCCTTTAGCACCCAAACCTTCAGCAACTGCAACTAAATCTTTTTCTACCTGATCTCCAAAATCTCCAATGATAAAAGCTATTTCATCAACCTTTTCTCCACAAACTTTAGTAATATCTTCAACTAATCGCTGAACAATAGGTTTTCCTGCAACAGGAACTAAAGGTTTTGGAATCGTTAAGGTATGAGGCCTTAATCGCGAACCTCTTCCTGCCATTGGTACTATAATTTTCATCTTTCTCTTTTTAAATGTTTAGACCCCAAATCTCATTTCTTTCGTTTGGGATAATGACTATGTTCCTTAAAAAAAGAACAGTCTTATTTCTTTCCTGTACTTCCAAACCCCCCTGCTCCTCTATCAGTATCTGATAGTTCTTCTACCAAGCTCCATTCTGCCTGTTCATGTTTAGCGATTACCATTTGTGCAACTCTCTCTCCATTTTCTATCACAAAATCATTGTTAGAAAGGTTTACTAAAATCACTCCTATTTCCCCTCGATAATCTGCATCAATTGTTCCTGGAGTATTTAATACGGTTACTCCATTTTTATATGCTAATCCGCTTCTTGGTCTAACCTGAGCTTCATAACCAACAGGCAGTTCAATAAACAACCCTGTTTTAACTAAAGTTCTTTCTAATGGTTTTAATGTAATTGACTCTTCAATATTTGCCCTTAAATCAACACCTGCAGATGCTTCTGTACCATAATGCGGTAAAGGGTGGTTTGATTTATTAACGATCTTAATTTCCATCTATCTTCTTTATAAATTGTAACTGACTAAATTACCACTTTTTTTGGTCTTTCTAAAAAGAATATTATAGCCAAAAACCCTAATACAACAAGGCTATGAACTCCATATTTTAACACCCCTATAGGGAAGGCTAAATACTCCATCAAAAAATATAAACCAAACGCTAATCCTAAGTATAAAAATATTTTTGGCAAGTTGTATTTTATTGGATAATGTTTCCGACTCAAAATAAATGACAATAGCATCATAGAACCATAACAAACTAATGTTGCCCATGCTGAACCTTCATAACCAAATTCTGGGATCCAAAGGAAATTGAGTAAAACTGTAACAGCTGCACCAAAAATTCCGATATATGCACCAAACTTAGTTTTACCACTCAGCTTGTACCAAATTGATTGATTATAATAAATTCCTAAAGCGATATTAGCAAACAATAGAATTGGCACTACCTTTAAGCCTACCCAATATTCTTCGTTTGGAATGAAATATTTAATCACATCCATAAATAACATTACCCCTAAAAAAATGGTGGCACATACAATTACAAAGTAGGTCATAACCTTAGCATAAGTTTCTTTAGCATTCTCCTCTTTTTCTTGGCTAAAAAAGAAAGGCTCAGCCGCATAACGAAATGCCTGAATAAACAATGTAATAATTATAGATATTTTATAACAAGCACCGTAAATACCGATTTCAGACATGGTTTCTTTTAATCCTTTTGTCTCTAACAAAATACGCTTCAACATTATTCTATCAATCGTTTCATTTACAATTCCTGCTAAACCAAAAATCAGCAATGGCAAAGCATATATAAACATTTTTTTGAGCAATGAAAGTTCAAACTGATATCTTGCTTTTAATATTTCAGGTAATAACAGTAAAAACTTAACACACACCGCTATAAGGTTTGAGATGAAGACATAACCTACTCCAATTTCAGGATTATAGAAGTTTTCTATCAGCCAGTTCGTTTCCCCAGCAGTATATTTTGGTAAACAATACGCTAAAAAAAATAAATTTAATCCAACAAAAACAATAATATTAGCAAAGTTAACGAAGACAAACTTTACCGCTTTATTATCAGATCTCAACTTTGCCAGAGGGATAGAAGAAACAGCATCTAAACCAACTATAATTGCAAACCATGTTACAAACTCGGGGTTATTAGGATATTGCAACCAATTTGCAATGGGTTGTTCAAACAGAAAGCTAATTAAAATAAACGAAAAAGATGTAGCTATTAAAGAATAAATAACCGTGGTATAAACCGTTTTTTCTTCGTGCTCTTTAAGGGTTGAATAACGAAAAAAAGCAGTTTCCATTCCGTAGGTTAAAAACACTACTAAAAAAGCAACATAAGCATACATTTCGGTAACAACCCCATATTGATCAGGTGTAAACTGTGCGGTATATAACGGCACTAAAAACCATGTTAACAGTCTTCCAACAATACTTGTAAGGCCATAAATTGCTGTTTGACCAGCTAGCTTTTTTAATGGGTTTGACATCTTTTAGTAATCAGTTTATAGGGAATAGAAAACAGTATTTTTTTGAGTAAAACCTAATTACTTACTCCTGTACACTTGTTACTACTTTCCTAAAAAATTTGCTTCTCGTTTTTCTATAAATGCTGTTGTTCCTTCCTTAAAGTCTGCTGTTCCGAAACACTTCCCAAATTCTTCAATTTCTGTTTCAAAACCATTCACTCCGTCCGTATAACCTGCATTTACCGCTCTTATTGCACTAGCAATTGCTACAGGTGAATTTTTAACAATCTTTAACGCTATTTTTTGACAAGCGGCCATCAATTCTTCTTGAGAGGTTACTTGGTTTACTAAGCCATAATTCAAGGCTTCTTCAGCTGTTACCATTTTAGCTGTCATAATCATTTCCATAGCACGTCCTTTCCCAACTAGTTGAGCTAAGCGTTGCGTACCTCCGTATCCAGGAATTACACCTAAAGTTACTTCTGGCAAACCTAATTTAGCATTATCTGAAGCTAACCTAAAATGACAACTCATTGCCAACTCTAAACCTCCACCTAAAGCAAATCCATTAACCGCTCCAATTACAGGAGTGTTTAAATTACTTACTAAATCAAATAAAGATTGATGTCCTTTTGCAGCCAATTCTCTTCCTTGTGCTTCATCAAATTGATAAAACTCTTTAATGTCTGCACCAGCAACAAAAGCTTTTGTTCCCGAACCTGTAATAATTATAACTTTTACACTTGCATCAGATTCTAAACTCTTAAAAGCAGCGCCTAATTCTGCAATTGTTTCTGAGTTTAAAGCATTTAATTGATTGGGTCTATTAATTGTTAAAACAGCAATATTCTCTTCTGTTTCAACGATGATGTTATTATAGTTCATTGTTTATTTTTTTATTCTTAAACAAATATAACTGTTACAACTGCTATAAGGATTTTACTAAAGAATAGTTCTAAACGCTAAGTGTTGAAAACTCTATGCCTATAATGTAGCTCTAAGCGTAAAAATAAAATTACGCCCAACACCACTAACTCCTGAGGCAAAAGGCCTATAATGAACATCTAACATATTTTCTAATGCTGCTTGAATGGAAACAGATTTACTCAACTTCATTTCTACTCTTAGGTTAAATGTTTGCCATGCTAGTGTACCATCTATAGTTGCTCTATTTTCATTGTCTTCTCCAAAAGGAGAGTAGTCTTCAATTTTTTTCTGTCCTTGATATTTAATATAAAAAGCCATTGTTAAAGGGTCTGAATTTACAATTAAATCTGTTCTTCCATAAAGTGGTGGAATATGCGCAAAAGGTACATCTAATGTTGTATTTGTTCCAAGCGTATAATTAAGTGTACTCCTCACACTAAACTCCTCACTCAATTTTGCTTTTAGGTTAAATGACGCTCCATAAATTACAGCTTCATTTGCATTTCTATTCGTTTGTAACTGTAAAATTTCTCCATCATAAACTAGAGAATCTGCTCCGTTTATTGAATAAAAATCTCTAACAATAGCATCTTGTAAAAGTGTATAGTAACCAACTAGGTTTATTACCAAGTCTTCATCTTTAAATGCTCTTGTAATACCAATTTCTCCATTGTAAGAATATTCAGGAGTTAATTCATCATTAGGGACTAATACATAATCTCTTTTAGAAAACACTTTACCAACATCATCTACATTAGGGCTCCTAAAAGCAGAGGAAATTGCTAATTGAATATTCCATTTTTTGTTAGGGTGATAAACTAAGCCAGCACTCCCTGTTAAAGCTCCATTATTCGTGTTAATTTCAGAAAATGGTAGATTAACAAATGTTGTATCGGCAAATGATGCAGAAAGAGCAGAAAAACTATATCGAGTACCTAAACTATATGTCGCTTTTTCAGTAAACTTATTCTTATACGTAAGGTAAGCTCCTGCGCTAGACAAAGCACTTCCATTATCCGGATAACGAGTTGATGCAATTGTTTTTTCTAAGGTAACAATATCTTCAGAAAATGCTGTTGATTGAACAGTATTATGAATAACTTCAACACCATAATACCACTGTGACTTTGATTTGTTAAACTTTATAAAGTCTATATTCATTCCAAAAACATTTACATCTTCCTCTCTAGTTGTTCTAAGGTTGTCTCCAAACCTTCTACTTATCCTATCTTCATCTATTTTTTGATAATGTGTTAAAATTTCTACTTTATTAAACCATTTACTTTCTGATTTAATTTTCGCAGAAAGAGATCCCATCAATCTATTCTGAGGACCATAATACCATTCTGCCCATTTAAAATCTTGATTACTCTCCAAATCTGTTAATAGATCATACCTTGGCACATCTGAAGATGTTGAATATTGAGTGTTTAGTGTTAAAAGAAAATTATCTGAAACCTTAAAACTAATCTTCTCTAGCAAATCTAACTGACTATAACCAGTGCCCATTTGTTTTGTAAAATCTTTTTTACGAGTCACTACATCTTCTCCATTAATTCTTTCAGCATAGTTTCTTATAATTCCGAATTCGGGATAATCAGAATTAACAACTTTTCCCATTTTTAAATCATCAAAATCACTAAAAGTAACACTTGTAACTGCAGCTATTTTTTTGCTTCCTAAACTAAAGTCAAAATGCCCCGTTTTTTCTTGATTAGCTGTTGCATATCTAACATAAGCATTTGCACTATTATTATTTACAGAATCTATTTCACTTTTAAAAAGTGGTGTTTTTGTTTCATAATGAACCACACCACCTATTGCGTCACTCCCATAAATAACAGAATTTGAACCATAAATAATACTTGTATTTTCAATTATAGCATTGTCTATTGTTATTGCGTTTTGTAAATGACCACTTCTGTAAATAGCATTATTTAACCGAACCCCATCAACGACTAATAAAACTCTATTGGCTTCAAACCCTCTAATTATAGGGCTACCCCCTCCCATCTGACTTTTCTGAATGTAAACACTTCCTGTTAACTCTAACATTTCTGCAGCAGTTTGTGGGTTGTTAAACTGAACTGTTTTTGCTTCTATTTTATCAATTTTAGAAGTAACCTCAAGGGCTTCATTTTTTTCTTGTTCTGCAACTATTTCATAAGTAGGTATTTCAACCACTTGCTCTGTTAAAGAAATGGTGTTTCCTATATTTATTTTTTGAATTACAAAAGTTGCAAAACCCTGATGAGTAAATATTAATGTATCTTTTTTAGAAAAGTTTGACAAATTAATCGTCCCAGAATTATTTGACACTGCTGTAATTGATTTGTTTTTATTATATACAAAAACGCCTTCAATACCTTTTTTATCTTCTTTATTTTGAACTTTTACGTTTTGTGAAAACGCAACAAAAGAAAACATCATCAAAACAAAAAAAGCAAGTGCTTGTTTGTACAACAAATAATTATTTCTTCTTTTTCTCATTAGCTTAACACTTCCTCTAAGATGTTTAATGTTTTTAAGTTGTCGAAATTACTCAAATGCAAACTATAATAATTTAAAAGTGTTTTCAAAAGTATTTTACGTTGATTTTGAGTTAGTTTTAACGTACTCATTGCATCAAAATTTGTACCAAAAACATCAAAAAACAAAGTAGAAATTGGGGGCTCAACAAAAGCATTATGAAAAGGTTGTAAATTGACAAAACAGCCTTCTTGCAAGTCGAAATATATTTTTGAACTCCCTAAACTATCAGGTTTTTGAGGATAGAAACCTAAGTGTTTAGAAAGGTTTGCGAGAAATAGTAAATGAAAATTTGTATATCCTGACTCTGCCAAATCTAACACTTTGATTGTATTGTTTAAATATTCAAATAAATATTCATTTGGCTCCTCTTC
>JAQXDJ010000282.1 GCA_029251425.1 Vicingaceae bacterium | reverse complement strand
TCGTCCTCTTCTTTCTTTATCAAAGAACAAGAACAAAAAATAAACAATAAGATTACCACTGAAAATTTCATAAATAAAAAAAGCTGCTAACTACAATATTAGCAGCTTAATTGGTTTTATATTTTTTACTTAACTAATTTTAACACTTCCTCGTTAACCACTACTTTGTATTTAGCTTTCAATTCTTTTATCCATTCTTTTTCTAAATAATTTTGGTAATCAGAAGTAATTAAGCCTTTAATCTCATCTAAAGGTTTTGGACTTGGAGCTAAAACATCTTTAATTACGACTATAGTCACAACTTTTTCTTTCGATACTTTTGTTGTTTTTTCTTTTTGCCAAATAGCTAAATCAACATAGTCGTTATCTTTTTTAGAATACTTCCCTTCTTCAATTTTTAAATCAAGTTGGCTATCAACATTTATCATTTTTAAAATGTCTTCATTTGTATAACCTTTTTTTGCTTTTTTCTTTAATAGTTTTTCAACTTTTCCAGCAATCAATTCATCATTACATACGTAAACTGTAGCTTCAGCTCTTTCATTCCACATGTAATTTCCTTTATTTTTTTCATAGAAATTATATAACCCCGCAGAATCTTTTACAGCTTTAGACCATACTTTTTCATCTGTTAAATCAAATAGTAAAATACCATCTCTATATTCTTGCATCAACAACCTAAACTCTTCATTTGTTTTTGAAAGTCTTGAATCTTTAAACTCTAAACCTTTAATATTTGTTAAGTTTTTATAGATTCGATTAATTTCTGCTTCAATAGAAATGTTAGCTTTTTCATCTCCTCTATAGTTGTTTTTTTGAATATAGTTTGCAAAATCAAGTTGAGTAAACTCAAATTTATCACCATCTTTAGCATAGTATCCAAACATTAATTTGTCGTACTTTTTTGTTGTAGAAGCATCAAACTTCTTTGTTTTATAATCCTCGACTTTAACAAGCTTGTAAAAATCATTTCTTTCCTTTAAGAACTCTTTAAAACCGTTTTCTTCCTTTATTTTATTATACAAAGCAACTTTACTTCTGTTAGACCTAGAGTCTTTAGCAACTTTAACCTTTATACTTTTATATAAATCATCAAAAGAAGCTAATTCTTTTAAAGTTTTTCTCTTAATAATGTGCCATCCAAAATCAGTTTTAATTGGCGCTGAAATCTCTCCATCAGTTTTAATTGCAAAAGCTGCTTCTTCAAAAGATGCAACCATTTTACCTGCATTAAAAGCAGGTAAATCCCCTCCTTTTTTTGCAGAACCTGAATCATCAGAAAATTTCTTAGCTAAACTTGCAAAATCTTCACCATTTTTAAGCTTCTGATAAATTTCATCAATTTTTGTTCTATTAGATTGATCTTTTGCCTTTTTATCATGTTTAACCATAATATGAGCAACTTCTATATTTCCTCTAGCAGCTCTTTTATCAGTAACTTTTAATATATGGTAACCGAATTTAGTTCTAACAGGTAAAGAAACTTCTCCAACCTTTGTATTGTAGGCTGCAGATTCAAAAGGATAAACCATGTGAAATGCTGAAAAATAGCCTAAATCCCCACCATTCTTTTTAGCCGAAGGATCTTCAGAAGCTGTCTTTGCCTTAACTTCGAATGAAGCTCCATTTAAAATAGATTTTCTTAACTCCATTATTTTTTTATATGCTTTGAGCGTATCTAGGGGAGCTGCATTTTCTTTCACCTGAACTAATATATGACTTGCTCTGACATCTGTCTTCATTCTATCATAAGCCTCCTTAATTAAGGTTTCTGTAACTTCTTTGTCTGTTAAGAAGGGCTCAGCCAATTGCTTTCTATAACCTTTTAACTCATTAATGAATTTTGGAACAGTATCATATCCTAAATCCTCGGCTTCTTTAACTTTAAGTTTAAATTTAATGTATAAATCCAAGTAATCTTTTACAGATTCTTTTGAGTTATTTTTGTTATAAATTGCATTAAATTCCGACAATTTAACTTCATTACCACCTACTGTTAGTAAAACAGGATCATTTTCTTGTGCATTAATTGTTAATGCTGAAACCGCTAATAATGCTACCGATAAAAATCTTTTCATAACTATTAAAAATCTTAATTAAACTATTATCTTCTTGAATAATTTGGTGCCTCTCTCGTAATACTAATGTTATGAGGATGACTTTCCGTTATTCCTGAACTTGTTATTTTTATAAATTGAGCCTTTCTTAAATCTTCTATTGTAGCAGTTCCACAATATCCCATCCCTGCTTTTAAACCACCAATCATTTGATAAATGACTTCACTCAAAAAACCTTTGTAAGGCACTCTTCCTGAGATCCCTTCTGGCACTAATTTTTGAATATCATCTTCAGCATCTTGAAAGTATCTGTCTTTAGAACCTTTTTGCATTGCCTCTATAGATCCCATCCCTCTATATGCTTTAAATTTTCTTCCTTCAAAAATTATTGTCTCTCCAGGAGATTCGTCAACTCCAGCAAACAAAGAACCTGCCATAATCGAATCTGCTCCTGCTGACATTGCTTTTACAATATCTCCCGTAAAACGAATACCACCATCTGCGATTAAAGGAACACCTGTACCTTTCAACCCTTCAGCAACCATCATTACTGCACTCAATTGAGGCACTCCAACTCCAGCTATAATTCTTGTTGTACAAATTGAACCGGGTCCTATTCCAACTTTTACTGCATCTGCTCCAGCTTCAGCTAACGCTTTAGCTGCTGCTGCTGTTGCAATATTTCCTACAACGACATCCAATTTAGGATATTGTCCTTTTACTTTTTTTAACGTTTCTATAACACCTTTTGAATGACCATGTGCCGTATCAATAATCACTGCATCAACCCCCGCACTATATAATGCCCCTACACGTTCCATAACATCAGCAGTAACTCCAACTCCAGCAGCCACTCTTAATCTTCCATAACTATCCTTACAAGCATTTGGCTTTAACTTAACCTTTGTAATATCCTTGTATGTAATAAGCCCAATTAATTCGTTGTTATCATTAACAACTGGTAATTTTTCAATTTTATATTCTTGTAAAATTTCTCTAGCATTATCTAAGCTCGTTCCTTCAGGTGTTGTAATAATATTATCCGAAGTCATTACATCCTTTACAGCAAGCTTAACATCCTTTTGAAATCTTAAATCTCTATTCGTTACTATTCCTACTAGTTTGTTATTAGCAGCTACTACAGGAATACCTCCAATTTTATGCTGCTTCATTAATTCTAAAGCATCGCCTACATTAGATTCTACTGATAGTGTCACAGGATCTTGTATCATTCCACTTTCTGAACGTTTTACAATTCTCACTTCCTCTGCTTGAGCCTCAATACTCATGTTTTTATGTAAAACCCCAATTCCTCCTTCATGAGCTATTGCTATTGCTAAGCTTGATTCTGTTACCGTATCCATTGCTGCAGAAACGATGGGTGTATTCAACCTAATGTTTTTAGTAAACTGAGATGAAACATTTACTTCTCTTGGAAGTATTTCAGAATATGCTGGAACCATTAAAACGTCATCGTACGTTAAACCTTCTCCAATAATTTTACCTGATTGATTATCCATGAATTTTCGAATTAAAATTCACGCAAAACTAACAATTTTTGAGCAAAAATAGCCGATTACAACTCAGAAAAAAACCTATTTTTGGATTCTTAATGGAGCAAAAAAAAATCACATATCCTCAGTACAGAAAATACAATAACAACAAGTCTTTCTTTAAGATACTTTCTAATACAAAATTTGAAGAAATACAGATTTTAGGCACAAAAAAAACGCTCCATAAATTTGAAGCGAAAATTTTACCTGATAGAAACTTTATTCATGACTTAACTTTCGAATACAAAAATCATTGGCTTGTTTGCGAAGAATCAGAATATGAAACGTTAAAACTTAATATTTAATCATATAAAGATTCAAAATCTATTGCATCATCTCCAAACGCCTCAACATTATCGTGCGCTACAACATAAGTA
>JAQXDJ010000130.1 GCA_029251425.1 Vicingaceae bacterium | reverse complement strand
AAAAAAAGTATGATAAGGTTATTGAATATGCTCCATCATTATTAGAGAAATCTATCCCAAAGCGTTCAGCAGAAATTGCACGTTTATTAGGTGAATCTTATTACAACACTAATCAATTTAGTGAAGCAATACCCTACCTAAATAGATACCATAAAGAAAAGTCGTACAAAGCAACTCGTGCTGACAAATATCAATTAGGATATGCCTATTATAAAAGCGATAGCTGTGACTTAGCTATAAAATGGTTGAAAAAATCGGTTAAAGGAGAGGATAGTTTGTCGCAAGCAGCTCACTATAATATGGCTGAGTGCTATTTAAAAACCAATCAAAAAAGCTATGCACAAAGCTCTTTTAGAGTCGCATCTAATATTGATTATGACCCACAAATTAAAGAGGATGCATTATTTAGTTTTGCAAAAATTTCTTACGAACTTTCTATGCACCCTTACAATGATGCCATTGTAGCTTTTGAAGAATTTATAAATACTTATCCAAACTCTACCAAATTAAATAACGCTTATGAATTTTTAATTGCGGTGTATTACACCACTAAAAATTACAAAGCAGCTTTAAATTCATTGGAAAACATTAAAGTTTTAGATTTAAAATTACAGGAAGCTTATCAGAAAATTGCTCACTATAGAGCTTTAGAATTATTTAATAATAGAAAATATCCTGAAGCAATTACACATTTCGATAAATCAGATACTTATTTAATCAACAAAAAAGTAAAGGCAGAAAACAGTTATTGGAGAGCTGAATCCAATTACCGATTAAACAACTATCAATTAGCAATTGGAGAGTACAAAAACTACATATTTGAACCCGAAGCAATCGCATCTAACAATGTAAACAAAGCTCATTATAGTATTGGGTATTCTTACTTCAAACTAAAAGAATACAGCAATGCCAACCAATGGTTTAGAAAATACATACAGAATGCAGCAAACGATAAGAGCAAAACAAAAAATGATGCGCTAAATAGAGTTGCAGATTGCTTTTTCATTAACAAGCAATACAAAGCAGCTATTGAATATTATGATAAAGCAGCCATGTTAGGAATTGACAAGGTTGACTATTCACTTTACCAAAGCGCTGTTACAAATGGTGTTATTGGTAATTATAAAGACAAAGAAAACTTACTACAAACATTAATTAATAGAGATAAAAAATCTCATTTATTGGATGATGCTATTTTTCAACTAGGAAAAACACAAGAAATTAGTAACCAAACAGATAAAGCTTTAGGAAATTTTCAATTATTAATTAAAGATCATCCAAATAGCCCTTATTTAAGTGAGGCATTAATTAAGGAAGGGTTGATTTATTACAATAAAAAGGACGATGGAAATGCATTGATTGCTTTTGAAAGAGTGGTTAAGGATTATCCGAATACTAATGAATCTACAGAGGCATTAAAGCAAATTAAAAAAATACATATTGACAAAGGTGAATTAGCTATTTACGAAGCTTACTTAGCTAGTGTTGGAGGAGCAGATTCTTCTTACCAAGTTATGGATGCTGATTATTATGAAGTTGCAGAAAACAGCTATATGTCTGGCAATTGTGAGAAAGCTACTGCTGATTTAACAAATTATTTAGAAAAGTATCCAAACGGAGCTTCTGTATTAAATGCTCATTTTTATAGAGCCGATTGTGAGCACAAATCTGGTTTTGAAAATGAAGCTTTAATTGATTTCAATTATGTAATTGCTCAACCTAAAAATAAGTTTACTGAAACTGCTTTAGTAAAAGCTGGAGCAATCAATTTGAGCTTAGGAAAACCTGCTGAAGCATTAGAAAATTACAGCAAGTTAGAATATTTAGCAGATGTTCCTGCAAATGTATTTAACGCACAAGTAGCACAAATGCGTTTAAATTACGAATTGAACAACTTAGATGAAACTGTTAAATATTGCGAGTTAATTATTAATAAAGATATTGATGATGCTTTATTGATTACTGAAGCTCACCTTATTTATGCTAAAATTAGTTTAGCTAAAGATGATTATAATTTAGCGCTTACCGAATTTGCTACTGCTGCGAGTTCTTCTAATAAATTTGGTGCTGAAGCAAAATATAATGTTGCTAAAATATTAAACTTAAGAAGTGAGTATGATAACTGTGAAGTTGAAATATTTAGCTTAATTAAAAAATTCCCTTCTTATGGCTATTGGATTGGTAAGTCGTTAATTTTATTGGGGGACAACTATGTTGCTAAAGAAGATTTATTTCAAGCAAAAATCACACTTCAAAATGTAATTGACAACAGTAAGTTTCCAGAATTAGTAAGTACTGCAACAGAAAAACTAGCTGCAATTGAAGCAACAGAGGCTGCACAAAACATTACAGAAGAAGATGCTGAAATTGAAGTAGAATTATTTAATACTGAAGATTTTAATAAACTATTTGAAGAAGAGGAAGAGATTATAGATGAACCATTACCAGAAGCTCCAGAAATAATAGAAGAAACAGAAGATATAATTGAAAAGATTGAAGAAGTAATTGAGGAAACACCAGAAGATGAGTAAAGCGAAACACATATTAATTCTTTCGATTGCGTTTTTAATGCTATCTGCAAATGGAGTTGCTCAAAACAATGTTCCAACAGATTCAACGGTATTAATTATTAACTCTGGGTTTGAACCATTCTTAACGGATGCTTTTAAAATTAAAGATAATCCAAGCATCAATGACACCGGAAAAATTATTCCTAAACTAAACTACAGCTTTTTAGACAAACAAATTCCTGTAGGATTTGATATTGACCTTATAAAAGCAGCAAAAATTAAAGGAGAACCTTTAACTAAATTATACAGAGGATACGCTAAAGTTGGATTTGGAACCAACACTACTCCATTGGCAGAAGTTTATTACAATACCAAAAGATCTAAAAATTTATCATTAGGTTTTTTCGGAAAACATCTTTCATCTACAGGGATTGCTAAAAATGATTACAGTAGTTTTAGTGAAAATCACTTAAGCCTATTTGGAAAGCATTTTTCTAAATCATTTACGACAACAGGTAAAATTGGCTACACAAGAGATGTTAATCATTATTACGGTATTTCTGAACAAGCTTTTTTAAATCCGCTAGTTGATTTAACTTCAATAAATAATAATACTACCGAGCAAAAAATTGACAAATTTGATGTTGGATTTTCTTTAGCGCGAAACTTTACCGATTCTAGTGAATTTGACTACAATGTTGATGTAGATTTTCATAATTTAAAAGATCGATTTGCTGTTTCAGAAAACCACTTAGAATTAGCTGGTAACCTAAGCAAATATCATAAACAAGAACTTTACTCGTTAGGTGTTGAAGTGAATTATAACAAGTTAATTAACCCGTTAAGCTTAGATAGAAACTTGGTTTTAGGTTTAAACCCAACCATTAGTACAAGTACTGACAAATGGCAATTTAAAGTAGGTATTGGTTTATACTTAAACTCTTTTCCAGATACTAAATTCCATTTTTACCCGAAGGCTGAATTCAAATACAATGTGGTTGAAGACATTATTATTCCTTACGTAGGAATTAAAGGAGGATTAATTAGTAATAACCTCAACTCTTTCTATTCTGAAAATCCATTTATAAATACTGAAAGCTTAGTTACTGCTAACACCAATCAGAAATATGATATTTTTTGGTGGTATTAGAGGAAGTTTAAGTTCTAAAGTAACTTTTAATACCAGCTTCAGTCAACAAAAGATGGAAGGTCTTCCACTTTATGTTAAAGATTTTGGAAACCTCCTAGAAAACAAGTTTTTAGTTTCTTATGACACCGTAAATGTATCTACAATTACTGCTGAATTGGCTTATCAAAAGTTAGAAAAAATTAAAATTTTATTGGGTGCTAAATATTTTAAATACGACCCTAAAAATGAACTTAAAGCGTGGCATCGTCCTGATTTGCAACTATCGTTATCAGGAATTTATGACCTAAGTGACAAAATAATTGTACGAGCAGATTTATTTTACTTTAGCAAACAATATGCTAAAGCATTTGAAACGACAACTACAAACAACATTACTACTACAACCGAAATTGCTCAAGAGTTAAAAGGCTTGTTTGATGCTAACATTGGTTTTGAATATCGTTACACAAAGAAACTTTCGGCCTTTATCAACTTTAACAACATTGGTTCTGTTAAATACCAACGATTCCAAGATTACCCTACTCAAAGGTTTGGGGTGTTAGGCGGACTGACTTATTCTTTTTAGAACTCAGCTAGTTAAAAACCGTTAACAAACAGTAAAAAGCAAACTCCTTTTCCTACTTTTGATTTTTTCAGAATCTAGATGGAATACAGCAAAGAAAAACAATTCAGATACGATAACGCTTACCTAAAAATGGCAAAAGAATGGGCTAAACTTTCTCATTGCTCAAGAAAACAAGTAGGTGCTTTAATTGTTAGAGATAGAATGATTATTTCTGATGGTTATAACGGAACACCAACTGGGTACGACAACTGTTGCGAGGATGATAATGGAGACACACATTGGTACGTTTTGCATGCTGAAGCCAATGCTTTAACCAAATTAGCTAAGAGCAATCAAAATGCCAATAACGCAACGCTCTACATTACTTTATCTCCTTGTAAAGAATGTAGTAAACTGATTTTACAAGCAGGAATTACTCGCGTAGTTTACATAAACGGATATAAAGATTCTTCTGGAATAGATTTTTTAAAAGGATCAGGAATTCAACTAACTCAAATAGAACATTTAGATGAGTAATAACAAAACTTTCTTATACATTTTTTTGCCTTTAATAATTGCATCGTGTACAATTGCCGGTGTATTTTTAGGGGCATTTCTTACCCCATCAAATGTAAACGATAAAACAATTATCTTTCCCAACAACCAACGATTTAATACTGCTACCAAACTCAATGAAATTCTAAATTTTATTGAAAGCACTTACGTAGATTCTGTCGACAAAAAAAGTCTAACTGAAGAATCAATCAGTTCAATGCTAACCACTTTAGATCCACATTCATATTACATTCCTGCGCAAGAGTTTGACGGAATGAACGAACCTTTAGAAGGTAATTTTGATGGTATTGGTGTTGAGTTTAGGATTAAAGATGATACTGTTTTAATTATTTCTCCAATTGCCAATGGCCCTTCCGATAAATTAGGAATAAAAGCAGGCGATAGAATTGTTAAAGTTGATACTACTGATATTGCCGGAAACGGAATTACCAATGCAGGAGTTATTAAATTATTAAAAGGACCTAGAGGCACTAAAGTTGATTTAGAGATTGTACGATCTGGCGCAAAAAATAGAAAGCTTTTTACCATTACAAGAGATCGAATTCCGATTTACAGTATAGATGCCCCTTATATGATTGATAATAAAACTGGTTATTTAAAAATAACTCGTTTTGCAAAAACCACCTATAAAGAATTTATTGACGCAGCCGAAGAACTTAAAAATAAAGGCATGGAAAAACTCATTATTGATTTAAGAAATAATGGTGGTGGAGTATTACAAGCCGCTACTAAAATTGCTGATGAAATTTTAATAAAAAACAAAATGATTGTTTACACCGATGGGAGAACAAGGAGTCGTGAAGAATACTTTTCTACCAATAGAGGTATTTTAGAAACTACTCAAGTTGCCATTTTAATCAATGAAAACTCAGCTTCAGCTAGTGAAATTTTAGCCGGAGCAATTCAAGACAATGATAGAGGTGCTGTAATTGGAAGACGTTCTTTTGGGAAAGGTTTGGTTCAAGAGCAAGTGCAATGGCCTGACGGGTCTGCCTTACGATTAACAGTTGCTCGCTACTTTACTCCTACCGGCAGATGCATTCAAAAAGACTATGGAAATGGAGCGGAAGATTATCATGCTGAAGCATATAACCGATATGAAAATGGAGAATTACTTTCTGCAGACAGCATACAATTTCCTGATTCATTAAAATTTTACACCCCAGAAGGCAAAGTTGTTTATGGTGGTGGTGGAATTATGCCAGATGTTTTTGTTCCACTTGATACCATTGGAGGAACCAATTATTTGTATCAATTAAGATATAGAGGAATAATACAATCTTTTGCATTAAACTATGTAGATAAAAAGAGAGAGAACCTTAACTCAAAATATAAAGATGCACTAGCCTTTAAAAATAAATTTAACATTACAGATGATTTATTTAATAGCATTATAAAATTTGCTGAAGAGCAAGAAATAGAACGTAATCTAGAAGAAATTCTTACTTCAAAAACATTAATTAAGAGAGGTTTAAAAGCAGCTATTAGCAGAAATTTATACAACGATTTTGGGTATTATGTAATTGTAAACGAATCTGACAATACCGTTCAAAAAGCAATTAACTCTTTTAAATAATCTTTTTCTGATAAAAAACTATGAAAAAAGACATTAACCCTCCAGTAGTAAAAGACATTGCAGTTGCAATCGTAAAAGATAAAAATGATGAGCAAGAAGACATCTGGAATGCCTACATCATTAACTATAAAAAAGAAACCATTAACGAAGTTTTAGTCACTTCTAAAGGCTACTTAACAGATGTAAAGGGTAACGAAACGAAAACATCTACTTTACGTCATGCTATGGGCACTTTAGCACCTAATGATTATGCCATTATAGAGCCCATTATGGAAAACGTATTTGCTTTACATAACGAATACTGGGTAAGCTTTTTTACCGACAAAGGTTTATTAGATAAAAAGTTTGTTTTTTTAGCTGAAACTATAAAGGAAGAAAACTTAATTACCATACCTGTTTTAAACAAACAAGGAGTAATGATTAAGTAAAGAGATCAACTTGATTTCCTAGTAAAAAAACGTTATCTTCGTTTTACAAAATTAATCACCCTTTCGGCAAGAAAGAGTCTTAAAAAAAGAATGAAAACCATAGCGTTATCAAATATCATTATATTAATTACCCTGTTTTTTTGTAGTTGTAATCAAAAATCAACTAAAAACATAGTTGAGAATGTTAATTCTAAAGAGGCTAATAATAGCAATGATCTAGAAGGCAATTGGTTAGTCAACACAAATTTATTTGACTCCACCATCACCTTTAATCGTATTGAAAGCCTGGACTCATCAATTTCCTATGGTTCTCAATTCACATTTAATAAAGAAAGCCTGACGTATAAAGGCCTAAACACCACTCCTTCTTGTGGAAACGGGGTTCTTTTTATAGATTCATGTGCCTACGAAAAAACAAATCAAAATTTTACTTTATTCTTAAAAGGAGGATATGCTATCCAATCTAATTTTACATACAGCGCCAAATACCTTTTAAAAAAAGAAGACAATTCCAAATTCACTCTCATTAGAACTAAAGTTTTAAGAGATGACAAATCTACCCCTTATTAAAATCAATCAAAAAAATTAACATGCTAGAAAAAGTAAACCTCGAAAAAATTCTGTTTTTAGACATTGAGACAGTTGCGCAGCAACCAGATTTCTCAGAATTATCTGATGATTTCAAAAGACACTGGGCACGTAAAGCAAATTTCATTAGCAAGGAAGAAGAATCCCCAGAAGACATTTACGAAAGAGCAGGAATTTATGCTGAGTTTGGTAAAATCGTCTGTATTTCTGTAGGATTTATTAAGACAGAATTTGGTAAAAATACATTGCGTTTAAAATCGTTTGCTAATGATGATGAAAGTAAATTACTAACTGATTTTTTTGAGTTATTAAACAAACATTACAACTATAGAGATGCTTTACTTTGCGCACACAATGGTAAAGAATTTGATTTTCCATACATTGCAAGAAGAGCCCTTGTTAATGGAATTAAAATACCAGAAATATTAGATTTAGCAGGTAAAAAACCTTGGGAAGTTAACCATTTAGACACGCTGCAATTATGGAAGTTTGGTGATTATAAGAACTATACTTCTTTATCTTTATTAACCACTATTTTTAATATTCCAACTCCAAAAGATGATATTGACGGAAGTATGGTTAATGAAGTATATTGGAAAGACAAAGATTTAAACAGAATTGCAGTTTATTGCGAAAAAGATGTAATAGCCTTAACACAATTGTTCTTACGTTTTAGAAATGAAAGCCTAATTGAACCTGAAAACATTATTATCTCATAATTTATGAAAACCATATTTCCAAAACTCATTTTATTACTTAGCATCTGCTTTTTATTTGCATGTGGAAACAACAAAAGTCCTTATTATGAAGAAATTTTAAACTCTGATAAAGGACAATTTAGAGGTGTTGAAATTGGCTCGTCAATAGAACAAATAAAAACGTTAGAAAATCAAGGTTTCTTAATTGATGAAATGTTAGACTATCTGCATTATGATTATGAAATTAACATGGGAAACACCTACACTGTTACTTATGATTTTTCAGAAAAAAACGAGTTATACGAAATTGAGACTGCTATATTTTTAGATGTTATTGAAGATGCTGATTTACTATTTAAAAATTTTTCTGACTTATTTAATCGTAAATATGGTGTTGGAAAAACTGAAGCAGATGGCTATATAACTTGGAACACGAAATCAAGCATTTCTAATTCTGACATTTCGATATCGATGATAAACGATAGCCAATCGTATGGATTTATCACCATTTTTGTGAGAGATTTAAGCTATTAAGAAATCAATTCTAATCCTTAATAGTATCTAAAAAATAGTAACTTTATTGCCCTTGAAGGATGCATTAAAATGAGCGAAAGAAAATTATTAGAAATAAAAAATTTAGTGACAGAATTTCATACCGAAGAAGGTGTGGTAAAAGCTGTTAACGATGTTTCTTTTTCGCTTAATAAAGGGGAAACAATTGGAATTGTTGGAGAGTCTGGTTCAGGAAAATCAGTAACTTCATTATCTGTAATGAAATTAATTCCCAACCCTCCGGGAAAAATTACTAATGGCGAAATTTTATTTCATTCTGAAAATGGCACTGTTGATTTAGTTCAATGTACAAAAAAAGAAATGCGAAATTATAGAGGAAATGATATCGCTATGATTTTTCAAGAGCCCATGACTTCTTTAAATCCTGTTTTTACATGTGGAGAACAAGTTGCTGAAGCAATTATACTCCATCAAAAGGTAAGTAAAAAAGAAGCTAAAAATTTAACGATTGAATTATTTAAGCAAGTAGAACTACCTCGTCCAGGAGCAATTTTTGATGCCTATCCTCACCAAATATCGGGAGGACAAAAACAACGGGTAATGATTGCCATGGCCATGTCATGCAATCCATCTGTATTAATTGCTGATGAACCAACTACCGCATTAGATGTTACTGTACAAAAAACCATTTTAGAGTTAATGTTGCAATTGCAACAAAAACATGATATGGGAATTTTATTTATTACTCATGATTTAGGTGTTATTGCTGAATTGGCAGACAAAGTAGTAGTAATGTATAAAGGAAAAATAGTTGAACAAGGTAACGTGAAAGATATTTTCACAAATCCTCAACACCCTTATACTAAAGGATTATTAGCTTGCCGACCACCGCTTAACAGAAGATTAACCTGGCTTCCAACTGTTGCTGATTTTATGACCATTGATGACAATGGAAAAATGCACGAAACACACAAATCCGTTGCTGATGTTACCAATAGTTTAGTTATTTCTCCTGAAGAAACGGCTAAACGCCATGAAAAACTATATCAACAAGAACCTATTTTAGAAATTAAAAATCTAAAAACGCACTTCCCTCTTACTAAAAATTTTTTAGGAAAAACTACTGATGTGGTAAAAGCTGTTGATGATGTTTCTTTTGACGTTTACCCTGGGGAAACTTTAGGCTTAGTAGGAGAGTCAGGTTGTGGAAAAACAACTTTAGGAAGAACTATATTAAAATTAGTTGAACCTACTGAGGGAAGTATTATCTACAAAGGAGAAGATATCACTAACTTGAGTACAAAAGCGATGAGAGCATATCGTAAAGAGCTGCAAATCATTTTTCAGGACCCTTACTCTTCTCTAAATCCAAGAATAACAATTGGTGAAGCTATTATGGAACCTATGCGGGTTCATAAGGTTTTTAATAATGACAAAGAGCGAAAAGCTCGTGTAATGGAATTATTGAAAAGAGTAAGCTTATTAGAAGAGCATTTTTATAGGTATCCACACGAATTTTCTGGAGGACAACGACAACGAATTTGTATTGCAAGATCATTAGCTCTAAATCCTAAATTTATTATTTGTGACGAGTCTGTTTCTGCATTGGATGTTTCGGTTCAAGCACAAGTTTTAAACTTGCTAAATGAGTTAAAAGAAGAATTCAAATTCACTTACATCTTTATTTCGCACGATTTATCGGTAGTTAAATTCATGAGCGACAGAATGATAGTTATGCAACAAGGCAAAGTAGTTGAATTGCGTTTAGCAGATGAAATTTACGAGAACCCCGAAACTAACTATACTAAAGAACTGATAGATGCAATACCAAAAGGAGAGCTTAAAGATATTGAAGCTTCATTAGCCAAAAAGAAAACACTTTCACTCACTTAACCAATGGCTAAAACAAAAGTAAAAACAACGTTTTTTTGTCAAAATTGTGGCTCGCAATATGACAAGTGGGTAGGAAAATGTACTGCTTGCAATGAATGGAACACTATTTCGGAAGAAGTAATTAATAAACCTGATAAAAACGATGTTAAAAGTACTTTCAACACTACCCGTACGAGTAAACCTCAACAATTAGATAACATTGAACTTTCTGACATTCCGCGAATTAAATTACCTGGAACAGAACTGAATAGAGTTTTAGGCGGTGGATTAGTTCCAGGATCATTAATACTTTTTGGTGGAGATCCAGGAATTGGAAAATCCACTTTAATGTTACAAATGTCTTTAAGGTTAAAAGGCAAAAAAATACTTTACGTTACCGGAGAAGAGAGTGAGCAACAAACTAAAATGCGTGCTGATAGGATTGGAAATAAAAATCCAGATTGTTTTATTTTAACTGAAACATCTACACAAAACATTTTTCATAACATAAAAGAATTACAACCTGAGGTTTTAGTGATAGACTCCATACAAACATTACACACTGCAAGTATAGATTCTTCACCAGGGAGCATTTCTCAAGTTAGAGAATGTACCTCTGAGTTAATGCGTTATGCAAAAGAAACCAATACTCCTGTATTTTTAATTGGACATATTACTAAAGATGGACACATTGCTGGACCTAAAATTTTAGAGCACATGGTTGATGTTGTTTTACAGTTTGAAGGTGACAGAAACCACATTTACCGTTTATTAAGGTCAATAAAAAACAGGTTTGGTTCTACTAATGAATTAGGGATTTACGAAATGCATGGCGCAGGATTACGTGAAGTTGATAATCCTTCGGAAATTTTAATAAGCAATAAAGAGGAACAATTAAGTGGAACAGCTATAGCTGCTACCATGGAAGGAAACAGACCTCTTCTTATAGAAATACAAGCACTAGTTAGTTCTGCAGCTTATGGAACTCCTCAACGATCTACAACCGGATTTGATAGCAAACGTTTAAATATGTTATTGGCCGTTTTAGAAAAACGTTGCGGGTTTAGATTAGCTTCTAAAGATGTTTTCTTAAACATTGCTGGAGGATTAAAAGTTAATGACCCTTCAGTTGATTTAGCTGTAATTAGTGCAATTTTATCTTCAGGTGAAGACATTCACATTCCTTCTACTATTTGCTTTTCTGCAGAAGTTGGTTTATCTGGTGAAATAAGACCAATTAGTAGAATTGACCAACGTATTATGGAGGCCGAAAAGTTAGGCTTTGAAAAAATATTTATTTCAAAATACAACAAAAAAGGTATGGCCGAAATAGACCATAAAATTGAAATTATTTTTGTGAGTAAGGTTGAAGAAGTATTTAGTAGATTGTTTGGATAATCTTATAACCCTACGGATATACCAATTCTGATAACTGGATTTTGTTGCACAATATTACTTTCTTTTGTTTCATTTAGATTAAAGAGTATCAATCCATAAAAATAAGAGTATCTACCCATTTGCTGCTTTAACCCCCCTCCAACATAAGGATTAATTAAATTAAGGTTTAAATCTTCAACAAATCCTGATTCAAAATCTACATTAATATTTACATACTCTAATTCAGCATGTGCCAAAAATGGTAAATCCCCAAACTTGTATTGTGAAAATATACTTCCTCCGTATGTATTACTTTTATAAGGGTATGTTACCCCAAACGTAACTTTTTCGTAAGCGTAATTTACACCAACACCTGCCACTAAATTATCTGTTAAATGATAACCTAAAGTTGGTGCAATTAAAAAATAAGAATTACTACCAAAAGCTGCATAAAACCCTCCACCTACTGTTGTTCTGCTCCAATCAAACCCACTACTCTTTGAGGAAGATTTAGGAGTACTTGGCTTATCTCCATAAACATATTCATCTTCTTGTGAATAACCCAAAGATGAAATAAGTAACACTAATATTATTAATTCATTTTTTAACATCAAACCAAATTTACTAAACTTTAAACGAATCAATACTTGTAAAAGTATTTTGTAGAGTTTATTTCATTTACAGAACAGCACTCTTTATTACCATTAACTTTACTCTAGTCATTTCGTGCATAGAATATTGAATACCACCTACACCTATTCCCGAAGCATCTCTTCCCCCGAAGGGCATCCAATCTACTCTAAATGCAGTATGATCATTTACCATTACAGCAGCTGCATTCAATCTTTTAACGGTATCTAGTGCAACATCTAAATCTTTTGTGAAAACTGCTGCCTGAAAATGAACATCCAAACTATTAGCCAACTTAATTGCCTCACGTCTTTCTGTATAAGAATAAACACAAACGATAGGTCCAAAAATTTCCATTGTGGAAACTTTCGCTTTAGCAGGTGGATTTAGTAATACTGTTGGCTCATAGCAAGTATCGGAAATTCTCTTTCCTCCACATAATAATTCTGCACCAGAATCAATAGCCTCATTTACCCATCCTTCTATCCTATCTACTTCTTTTGGTAAAATTAAAGGACCTACTTCCGTTTTTTCATCCATTGGATTTCCAACCATTAATTTATTTGCCAACTCAGCTAATTGATTAGCAACCTCATTACAAATACTTTCGTGTACAAACACTTTCTGAACCGACACACAAACTTGTCCGGCATGATAAAAACCACCTTTTAATAATGCTGGCAACATCACATCAAATTCAGCATCTTTCTCTACGATTACTGGAGCAGCACCGCCATGTTCTAAAGCACAACTTGTACCTACAGAGAGTTTAGATTTTAAATACCAACCAACTTTAGCTGACCCAATAAAAGAAAGGTAGTTTACACGTTTATCTGTTGCCAATTTCTCTGCTATTTCATCTTCACATATTACTACTTGACACCAATCCTCTTGAACACCTGCTTCTTTTAAAATAGCTATTAATGCTAAACACGAAAGCGGAGTAGTTAAAGCTGGTTTTATTATCACAGGGCAACCTGCTGCAAAAGCAGTAATTACTTGGTGTATAATTAAGTTTAAAGGGTGGTTAAAAGCACTAATCGAAGCTACAACACCTATTGGTTCTCTGGTTGTAAAAGCAATTCTATTTTCTGATGTTTTTGTTAACCCCATCGGAATTTGACTTCCTTTTAATTGACCAATCTGCTCAGCAGCTATTTTAACACCATTTATTGCTCTCACAACTTCAACACGAGAATCTACTAAGGGCTTTCCTCCTTCTTGAGCTGCTAATTGAGCAAGCTCTTCAATTCGTTCCTGCATAATTCCAACTACCTTCTCAAGGACAGCAATTCGTTCATGCGCAGGAATCCATTTTTCTTGATTTTGAAATAAACGGTAAGCTGTGGTTAATGCTTTTTCAACCTCAGCAATTCCATCCAAAGGAATTTCTTTAATTAATGTTTGATCGTATGGGGATAATACTTTTAGCATTCTTTAAATTTTCACTTCAATTATACTTTAACTTCGCTCAGTTCAAGCTGCTCCATTTACGTTCATATCTTTACTCCAATTACGCAGATATCATCAACTTGCTCTAAGTCTCCTCTCCATTTTTCAAAATGACTTTTTAAAATTAAATATTGTTCACCCATAGATTTACCTTCAATGGAAACAAGTAATTTTTTAAAAGGTTTACTCTTAAACTTCTTTTCATCTAAACCTCCAAATTGATCTGCATAACCATCAGAAAAAATATAAATACTATCTCCTGATTTAAGCTCAACATTCTTTGTTGTAAAAGATTTAGGAGCATCCACCCTTCCTATTGATTGTCTGTCTGCTTTTATTTCCTCTATTTCACTCGATTCTTTTCTCAAAACCCATAAGGGATTATAAGCCCCAGCATAACTAAGTACTTGGGTATTCTTATCTAAAACACAAAATGCGATATCCATCCCATCTCTAATGGCATTAATACTTACACCAATATCATTTTTAGATTTATTTAACTGTTCACTTATTAGTTCTCGTGTTTTATCTAATATTTGTCCAGGATCGCTCAATTTATATTCTCTTATTGCTCTATCCATTGCATTATGGCAAACAACACTTACCATTGCTCCAGGCACTCCATGTCCAGTACAATCTCCAACTGCAAAAAGAACTTTACCATCTATTTCTTCTACCCAATAAAAATCTCCAGCAACAATATCTTTAGGCTGATAAAACACAAAAGAATTGGGCAAACAACGTTTCATTAAATTATCGCCTGGAAGAATTGCCTCTTGAATTCGTTTTGCATAAGTAATACTATCTGTTATTTCACTGTTCTTTTGTTCTATTTCACTACTATAAACTTGCAACAGATCATTGGCTTTCTTTTTTGCTCTATATCTATAATAAAGTAGAAATGACAATAGCAGGATAATAATAACTCCCGTAATTAAAAAATACTCTCTTTGTTTTTTTTCAGTTAACTCTAGCTCGTTTAAAGCTTGCTGTTTTTCTAAGCTTAAAATCTTTTTTTCTTTTTCTGAAGATGTAAATTTAGCCTCTAAATCTAACGCATGTTTAGATTTTTCAATACCATGTAAACTATCCTTTAAACTAGTATGTAATTGAAAAAATTCATACGCTTTAGCATATTTTTTTACTCGTGCATAAGCATCTGAAATTATTAAATAATTATGTTTTAATAAA
>JAQXDJ010000113.1 GCA_029251425.1 Vicingaceae bacterium | reverse complement strand
ACACCTTAAAAGATTTAAATCAAGCTTACTTTACTGAAATAAAAGTAAAAGACTTATCACTTAACTCTTCTAGTTTTCCTGCACCATTAAAAAAGTTAGATATACATCTAATAATGAATGGAAAGAAGGCTGACATTGATCAATTTGATATAAAACTTGGTAATTCTGACTTATCTTTGAATGGCTACTTATCAGATTTACCAGCAGTTTTACATCATACTAATAAACCAGTAACAGTTCATTTAGATATTAATTCTAAAAACTTAGATATTGCTGAGTTAACAAACTACTCTAAAAAAGATAGTACTGGAATAGATGAAAAAATTGAAGATTTAAGTGTAGGTTTTTCCTTTAAATCATCTGCAAAAGCTCTAACAGAGTCTAATGCTTTACCTAAAGGAGAGTTTTTTATTGACAGTTTGCATGCTCAATTAAAACATTACCCACATAAATTACATGATTTTCATGCTGATGTTTTGATTGATGATAGAGATCTTAAAATAGTGGGTTTTAAAGGTTATATTGATAATTCAGATTTTAATTTTAATGGCTTAATTCATGATTACAGCTTTTGGATGCAACCTCAACTCAATGGAGATGTAGATGTGGATATTACCTTACACTCTAAACTTCTTAAGTTAGAAGATGTTTTTTCTTACCAAGGAGAAAACTATGTACCAAAAGAATATAGACATGAAGAGTTTGACAACCTAACACTTCATGTTAATTCAAGCATGCACTATAAAAAATCAGCATTACATAGTATTGACATTGATTTAGATAAGCTAACTACTAAAATGCATGTACACCCTATGCCGTTTAAAGATTTTAGAGGAAGAATTCATGTTGAGGATGATCATCTAATGGTACAAAAATTCCATGGGCAAATGGGAAGAACCGTGTTTAATTTAGATATGAACTTTTATTTAGGTAATGATTCAGCTATAAAAAAGAGAGACAATTACCTTGGCTTAAATGCTAATTATATTGATCTAGATCAGCTTTCAAATTTCAACCTTGATGCACCAAAAGAAAAAAATGTAAAAGAAAGAAATTCCAAATCTACAAAAGACTTAAAAACACATACCGAGGTATTTAATGTTTATGAACTTCCTTTTACAGACATGACGTTTGATATTAATATTGATCATTTAATAAAAGATAGAATAGATATTAAAAAATTAAAAGCAGAATTAAGAACTACCAAAAATCACTATTTATATATTGACACTTTAAGTTTGGGAATGGCTGGAGGGCAGATCGATATGTCTGGATATTTTAACGGAAGTGATCCTAAACACATTTACATGAAACCTAATTTAAACATAGAAAACGTAGATGTAGATAAATTGCTCTTTAAGTTCGAAAATTTTGGACAAGACGCTGTTGTTTCCGAAAATTTACACGGTCAACTTACTACTCATATTGATGGGAACATTCGAGTTTATCCTGATTTAGTTCCTGATTTAGATCAATCAGAAATACACATGGACGTTGAAGTATTAAACGGAAGATTGGTTAACTATGAGCCTATGCTCTTATTATCTGATTATTTTGGAGATAAAGATTTAACAAACCTAAGGTTTGACACACTCAAAAATCATATCGACATTACCAATGGATTAATGACAATACCAGCAATGAAATTAGAAACTACTCTAGGGCATTTTGAAGTTTCTGGAACTCAACATATGAATGACCAAATAGAATACTTTATAAGAGTGCCATGGAAATTTATTGGACAAGGAGTTAGAAATAAAATTTTTGGGTCTAAAAAAACTAAAGATGGTGAAACTGGTGATGATGAAATTATTGAAGTTGAACCTGGCAAGAGAGTTCGCTACTTAAACCTTAAAATAAGTGGTACAATAGATGACTACAAAATAAGGCCAGGAAAAGCGAAAAAGAAAAAATCTTAAGATTATTATTAAAAGTAAAACCCCAAACATAAATGCTTGGGGTTTAAGTTGTGCTATAAGGGGTGGAAGCCCTCTTATAACGTTTTGCAACAAAAAAGCCTTCTCAACAGAGAAGGCTTTTGTACTCGAGGCGGGACTTGAACCCGCACGTCCTAATGGACACAAGATTTTAAGTCTTGCGTGTCTACCAATTCCACCACTCGAGCATCAATATTAACTATTGATAATTGGTATATTTTTTTGAGAGCGGGAGACGGGGTTCAAACCCGCGACCTCCACCTTGGCAAGGTGGCGCTCTATCAGCTGAGCTACTCTCGCTAATTTTTTATAAGAACATCCCTCAAAAGGGATAGCAAAAGTAATCATTTTTTTT
>JAQXDJ010000080.1 GCA_029251425.1 Vicingaceae bacterium | reverse complement strand
GTATTTTCTGAACCAACTTTTCATCTTCATTTGGAGTACCCCAAATATGGCTTCTTTAAATATTCCGCCACTCATTTTAGATTCACCTTCTTGTCTGTCGGTAAAAATAATTGGGACTTCAACCACATTAAATCCAAACTTAACGGCAGTAAATTTCATTTCAATTTGAAATGCATACCCTTTAAATTTAATAGCATCTAAATCAATTGTCTCAAGAACTTTACGTGTATAGCATTTAAATCCAGAAGTTGTATCTCTTATATCCATTCCAGTAATAAACCTAACGTAAGAAGATGCGTAGTAAGACATTAAAACCCTTCCCATTGGCCAGTTTACCACATTAACTCCAGATTTATATCTAGAACCAATTGCTAGATCTCCTCCATCAATCGCACAAGCATTATACAATTGAATTAAATCTTCTGGGTTGTGAGAGAAATCACAATCCATTTCAAAAGTGTATTGATAATCTCGTTGCAAAGACCATTTAAAACCATGGATGTATGCAGTACCCAAACCAAGTTTCCCTTTTCGTTCTTCTAAATGCAGTTGAGTAGGGAATTCTGATTGTAATTTTTTTACAATAGCAGCAGTTCCATCAGGAGAGCCATCATCCACAATTAAAATGTGAAAATCCTTCTCTAAAGAAAATACTTTACGTACCATCTTTTCAAGGTTTTCCTTTTCGTTGTAGGTTGGTATGATTACTATACTATCTGACATGCTCTTTTTAACGTTTGTAAATATAGTTAATTGCTATATAGGAATTACATGGCAAAAAAAGAAATCTGTTAAAATTTGTGAATGAAATACTTAGTAATTACTTCTTTTTATAATTGATTTGTGGGAGAGTAATTTTAAATTTTAGAATCACCAATCTCGCAATAATAATTAATACAATTGGAACAATTTGAAGGATTGGATTTTGGACTTCGAGCTTAAGTAGTATTAGATATATGGCTCCTCCAACAATACTTATTGTGGCATAAATTTCTTTTTTAAAAATTACTGGAGTCTCATTAACCAATACATCTCTTAATACACCTCCAAATGAACCTGTAACAGTACCTAAAATGATGCAGTTTATATAGTGTAGGTCATTTTCTAATCCAATTTGAACTCCAGTAATAGTAAAAAGACCCAAACCTACCGCATCAAAAATGGTTAAAGATTTGTTGAATTTGTTTAGCTTATTTCTGAATATTATTGCTAGAATTACTCCACCAATAATGAAATAAAGATGTGTTGTTTCAGTAAGCCAAAAGACAGTTTTATCGGTTATTAAAATGTCCCTAATTGTACCGCCACCAACAGCAGTAACAAAACCAATAATTAATATACCAAAAGGATCAAATTTTTTATTAATTGCTTTTAAGGCTCCCGATATTGCAAAAGTTAAAGAACCTAATAAGCTAATATAAATAAGTATCGTTTCCATTTTTTAAAAACTTTTATAGAGTTGACGCGTTTGGTTTAGTTGCAAATATAGTTTTTCTGCTTGTTCGTGAAACAAAGTTTGTTGACCATCTGAAAAGGCTATTTCTGGATTTTCGTGTGCTTCAACGATTACCGCATCTGCTCCGCACATTACTCCCGCTAAGGCCATTGTTCCAACATGTTGTCTTAATCCAATACCATGGGAAGGGTCTACTACTACTGGCAGGTGTGATTTCTCCTTTAAAATTGGGATTGCATTCAAATCTAAAGTGTTTCTATAGGCATTTTCATAAGTTCTAATTCCTCTTTCACACAAAAGAATTTTTTCATTTCCATTAGAAAAAACATACTCAGCAGAAGCTAATAATTCTTCAATTGTTCCCGACATACCTCTTTTAATCATAACAGGTTTATCAATTTTTCCTAAAACATCTAAGAGGTTAAAATTTTGAGAGTTTCGCGCTCCAACTTGGAAAATATCTACATAATCAGCCATTTCTTCTATTTGAGAAACTTGCATTACTTCGGTAATTACTTTAATTCCGTTTTCTGAACAAAGTTTATAGAACATTTTTAAACCATCCATTCCCATTCCTCTAAAAGCATAGGGAGAACTTCTTGGTTTGTAAACTCCACCACGCATTATTTTAATGTTATTTTTAACTAAATGTGCAACAGTAGTTTCAATTTGCTTTTCTCCTTCAATAGAACACGGTCCAGACATTATTGCTAATTCAGAACCTCCAATTGTAACATTGTCTCCTAGGTCAATAACCGTGTTATTGACTTTCCATTTTTTAGAAACTAATTTGTAAGCATCTGAAACTCTATGGATATCTTCTATTCCGTTGAGGTTTCCGATACTTCTTATATCGAAATCAGTTTTAGGAATTCCTACAATATAGTTTTTGAATTGAGTAGAAATAATGTTTGATTTAATATTTAAATCAGACAGTTTATTAAGAAGAACTTCTTGTTCTTGTGGTGTGATATTATTTGATAATTGAATAATCATAGTACTGTAGTAATAAATTCTTTAACTGTTTGTTTGATGTTCTTGCTTCCTTCTAAAGACTTAATAAAAGCACTCCCAATGATTGCTCCTTCAGCATGTTGACATGCCGTGTCGAATGTTTTTTTATCTGAAATTCCAAATCCTATAAGTTTCGGATTTTTCAAACCTATATTATTAATGTGTTTAAAATAGTCGATTTGAGATTGTTGAATGTCACTTTTTGAGCCTGTTATGGCAAAGGAAGAAACAACATATAAAAAACCAGAACTTTTAGAATCTATTAGCTTAATTCGCTCGTTTGTAGTTTGCGGAGTAATCAAGAAAATCATATCTAATCCTAAACTTTCAACTTTTTGTAGGTATTCTTTCTGATAAATATCTAAAGGTAAATCAGGAATGATAAAACCATCCACACCTACCGATTTTGCTTTTTCAAAAAATAGATCTGCTCCATATTGCAGCACTTGATTGTAATACCCCATTAATAAAATCGGAATATCAACGGTATTTCTTATTTCTTCAATTTGATTAAAAATCAACTCTAAATTAATTCCGTTTTTAATAGCGGTTTGACTACTGTTTTGGATGGTTGGTCCATCCGCCAAAGGATCAGAAAAAGGCATTCCAATTTCAACCATATCCACACCATTTTTTGCTAATTCTTTAACAATTTCAACGGTATCGTTGAAGTTTGGATATCCAGCGGTTAAATAAACATTTAAAATGTTTTTCTTGTTTTTGAATGTTAGTTCTATTCTACTCATTATCCATTTCTTTGATGTAAGTCTCCATGTCTTTATCTCCTCTTCCTGATAGGTTGATGACAATATTTTCTGTTGATGAAAATTCTATTTTTTCTAAAGCTGCTAAGGCATGTGATGATTCTAATGCAGGAATAATGCCTTCTAGTTTGGTTATTTGATAAGCAGCAGTTAATGCTTCTTTATCCGTTGCACCAATAAATGTTCCTCTTCCACTTTTAAATAAATGAGCGTGTAAAGGTCCAACTCCTGGGTAATCTAATCCTGCAGAAATAGAATGCGGTTCTGTAATTTGACCTTCACTATTTTGCATTAATAAAGTTTTACTTCCATGGATAATTCCTTCGGTTCCAACTTGAGTGGTTGCTGCTGTTTTATCAGTTTCAATTCCTAAACCATCAGCTTCTACAGCAATTAGTTCTACTTTTTCATTATCCATATAATGATAGAAAGCTCCAGCGGCATTACTTCCTCCACCAACACAAGCGATAACTTTATCAGGATAATCTCTTCCGGTCTTTTCAATTAATTGAGCTTTCATTTCTTTACTAATAATAGATTGAAACCGAGCAACCATATCAGGGTAAGGATGTGGACCAACTACTGAACCAATTAAATAATAAGTGGTTTCTGGATTTGAAATCCAATCACGAATGGCTTCATTTGTAGCATCTTTTAAGGTTTTGCTTCCAGATGTTGCAGGTCTAACTTCTGCGCCTAACATTTTCATTCTGGCAACATTTGGAGCTTGTCTTTTAATGTCAATTTCCCCCATGTAAATGATGCACTCTAAATTCATCAAAGCACAAACGGTGGCAGTAGCAACGCCATGTTGTCCGGCACCAGTTTCAGCAATAATCCTTTTTTTATTCATACGTTTTGCCAATAAAATCTGACCAATAGTGTTATTGATTTTATGAGCTCCAGTATGATTTAAATCTTCTCTTTTTAAGAAAACATTTGTATTGTATTTTTCAGAAAGTCTTTTAGCAAAATAGAGTGGAGTAGGTCTTCCAACGTACTCTTTTAATAAACCTTTAAACTCTTTTTGAAATTCATCAGACTCTATTATTTGTAAATAGTTTTCTTTTAACTCGTTTAAGTTATGATATAACATTTCAGGAATAAACGCACCTCCAAAATCACCATAAAAACCTTGATCGTTAACCTTGTAATTCATCTTTAAATTTTTTTATTTTTTCAATATTCTTTAATCCCGGTTCAATTTCAAATTTGCTATTGATATCAACTCCTTTGTACATTTTGTGGTTTATTTCTTTTAAGCTGGTAGACATATTAGAGTCTATCCCTCCGCTCAAGAAAAAGGGTGTTTCTCCCTTGTATTTGTCTAAAAGTTTCCAATCGAAAGTAATTCCGTTACCGCCAGCATTTTTACCAAAAGCATCAAATAGAAAGTAATCACAATAGGGTGTATATTTTTCTAATTCAGTAAAATCAAATTCGGGATGAATATTGAATGCTTTAATCACTTTCCTATTTAAACGTTTAATGTTTTTACAAAAATGAGGGGATTCTGATCCGTGTAATTGGATATATTTTAAATCGAATTCATTTATTTTATCTAATACAAAACCTTCAGTTTCATTTACAAAAACACCAACAGTTCCAATTTCTCTAGGAATAGATGTTTGAGTATGTTTCTCTACATTTCTTGGCGATTTTTCGTGGAATATTAATCCAATAAAATCAGGTTGAAGGTTAATCAGGTCTGAGAGGTTTTGAGTATCTCTCATTCCACAAACTTTAAGCTGTAACATTGACACTTTGATTTATGTTAGCAATAAATTTTTGACATTCTAATTCTGGAGAAGCCGACCTCATAAAGTTTTCTCCAATTAAAAAACCTTCAAAACCATGCTGTTTTAATTCTAAAATATTTTTGTAATCACTAATTCCGCTTTCTGCAATTTTTACCGTGTTGCTAGGAAGTTGTTGAGCTAATCGAATCGAGTTCTCAAAATCAACATCAAAAGTTTTTAAGTTGCGGTTATTGATGCCAACTAAACTAATTTCAGGAATGTATTTTTCTAATTCTTCTTGAGTGTGCACTTCCAATAAAACTTCTAGTCCTAATTGGTGAGCAACTCTTGTAAATCGTTTGATTTCTTCTTTAGTTAAAACTGCTGAAATTAATAAAATAGCATCTGCGCCAATCGATTTTGCTTCAATTATCTGATATTCAGAAACAGTAAAATCTTTTCTTAAAATAGGACAGAAGTTGAATTTTCTAGTAGTAGTTAAATCTTCATTTTTACCTCCAAAAAAATTAGTATCAGTCAAGACAGAAAGAGCGGAAGCTCCAGCTTGCATATATCCAATGGATATTTTCTCTACATTGGCAAATTCATTAATCATACCTTTTGAAGGAGATTTTCTTTTGAATTCAGCAATAATTCCGCTTTTGTCTTCTCGTTGAATGTAGTGTTTTAATGAAACACATTCAGATTGAAAATAAAGGGATTGTTCCAATAGTTTTATTGGATGCGTTGAAGCTCTTTCTTCTACTTCCTTTTTTTTGTAGGCTATTATTTCGTCTAAAATTGTCATGATTATGCAATTAATTTTTTTAATGATTGATAAGCTTTTCCAGAATCAATAGATTCTTGGGCAATGTCGGTGCATTCCGCTAAAGTTTTATTTGGTTCGAAACATTTAATGGCGAATGAGCTATTGGCCAAAACAGCGTTTTTTTGTTTTTGAGTACATTCATTATTTAAAACATTGATAAATATTTTTGAAGCATCTTTAACAGTGTTCCCACCAAATATATCTTCTTGCATTTGGGTTTTAAATCCAATGTTCTCTGGAGATAATAATGTTTCTCCATTGTTGGATATTGCTTTGAATTTTCCGGTTAAAGAAATTTCATCGTACCCATCTAGGCTATGTAAAATGGTATACTTTTTATCTGATGATTGTAGTAGATAATTATAAATACGAGCAATTTCTAAATTGAAAACCCCCACCAATTGGTTTTGAGGGTTACTTGGATTAACCAATGGACCTAACATATTAAAGAATGTTTTAATTCCTAATTCCTTTCTGATTGGAGCAACGTTTTTCATTGCTGGATGAAATAATGGTGCATGCATCATACAAAAATTAGCTTCATCCAATTGTGATTTTAAAATACTTTCATCGTTAGTAAATTGATATCCTAAATACTCTAAAACATTAGAAGATCCGCACGAAGAAGAGACTCCATAGTTACCATGTTTGGCTACTTTATAACCTGCACCTGCAACTACAAAAGCAGATAGGGTGGAGATGTTAAATGTGTCTTTTCCATCACCACCAGTGCCACAAACATCAATGGTGTTGAATTCTGATAAGTCGATTTTTAAGCACAAATCCAACAAGGCATTTCTAAATCCTGTTAGCTCTTCAACAGAAATATTTCGCATTAAATAAACTGTCAAGAACGCAGCAATCTGAGAGTGATTAAAATCCCCTTTGCCTATTCTAGTAAGAATGTCGTATGCGTTTTGTTCAGAAAGTGTTTTGTGCTCAAATAAATTATTGAGTGTATGTTTCATTTTTGATTTCTAAAAAATTGTTGATCATTTGTTTTCCATGATCAGTAAGGATTGATTCTGGGTGAAATTGAACGCCATATAATTGATGCTCTTTATGTTTTAAAGACATAATTTGGCCGTTTTCTTCCACTGAAGTAATTTTTAATTCTTTAGGGAAATTTTCATTTGAGATAAGCCAACTGTGGTACCTTCCTATATTAAATGTATTAGGCAATCCTTTAAAAAGTAAATCGGAAGTATCAGTAACTGTTAGTGGTGTAGCTACACCATGAAACACTTTATTTAGATTAATCAATTTTCCTCCATATACTTCTCCAATGGCTTGCATGCCGAGGCAAACACCCAATATTTTTTTAGAGGAAGCGTATTTTTTAATGACTTCTTTTAGTATCCCGGCATCTTTAGGAAGTCCAGGGCCAGGAGAAAGAATGATTGTTTTATAATTATCAACTTCGTCAATGGAAATTTCATCGTTACGGAATACATCAACCTCGTAATTTGGGTTAGCTTCTACATAATGCACTAAATTGTAAGTGAACGAGTCGTAATTGTCTAAGATTAATATTCTTGCCATATCTAAATATTTTCTGCTAAAAGTAAGGCTTGTTTCAATGCCCCTAATTTATTATTTACTTCTTGTAATTCATTTTCTTCGTTAGAATCTACAACAACTCCTGCTCCAGCTTGAAAAAATAGTGTGTTTTTTTTACTTAAAAAACTTCTAATTGTAATTGCATGATTGATTGACCCGTCAAACCCAAAAACACCAATAGCTCCTCCATAAAAACCTCTGTTTTGATTTTCGTAACCATCAATTAATTCCATGGCTTTGTATTTTGGCGCTCCAGATAAAGTTCCTGCAGGAAAAGTATCTGCAAAAATTTGAAGCGCATCTGAACTTTTATTCAAGTCGGCTTCAACTTCAGAAACTAAGTGAATAACATGGCTGTAAAATTGTGTTTCTTTATAAGTTTTTACTTCTACATTTTTTCCATGCCTGCTGAGGTCATTTCTGGCTAAATCAACTAGCATGGTGTGCTCAGCATTTTCCTTAGGGTCTTTTGCTAATTCTTCAGCTAATTGTTTGTCTTCAATGTCATTTCCAGTTCTTTTAAAAGTTCCTGCAATAGGGTTGATTGTAGCTTTTCCATTACTAGATTTTAATTGAGCCTCAGGTGAAGACCCAAATAACTTATAATTACCAAAATCGAAATAGAAAAGATACGGGGATGGATTTACTGAGCGTAAAGCTCTATAAACATTAAATTCATCACCGTTAAATTTTTGTGAAAATTGTCTTGAAAGTACAATCTGAAAAACATCTCCTTTTTGACAATGTTCTTTTCCTTTTGTAACTAAAGCTTTAAATGTATCATCAGAGATGTTTGTTCCTTCGGTACCATTTAATTTGAAGTTGTAACGTGGGTGATTGTTGCTTTTTACTAAGTCAAAAATCTCTTGAATATTAGATTCAGTGTTATCGGTAAGATTCTCAGTAATTAATAATTCATTTTTAAAATGATCTATTTGAATAATATATCTAAACAGAGAATAGTGCATTTCAGGAGTGGAATGTTCTGATTTTTTTGGAGCTTTAATATCTAATGTCTCAAAATATCTTACTGCATCATAATTGGTATAGCCGAACAATCCATTAATACCATCTTTTTTGTCAATATTAAATGAATTTATTGTGCTTTGTAATTCACAAATTACTTGACTTCTTTCAGTAATATTAATTTTAGAATCTAACCCTAAGCCTGTTTTTGTAATCGTTTTATCTTCAACTATAAAAGAAGCTATAGGCTCTAAACAGATAAAAGAAAGGTTGTTGTCATTGCCATGGTAATCGGAACTTTCTAATAAAAAGGTGTTTTGAAATTTATCTCTCAATTTCAAATACAAACCAACTGGAGTGACTGTATCCGAGAGCAGTTGTTTGGTTTTTGTAGTTATGTTTATTTTGTTCATTGTAATTTATTGGGCATTAAAAAAGGCTTGTCGTAATCGACAAGCCTTTTAAATATAATTTATATACACAGGTTTTTGATTACGCTTTTGAGTTATAACGAATCCACCACCAATTTGTATTTTTTGTTGTAATCATAATATGATGCAAATGTATGGGAAAAAAATTAACAAAAACAAATAGCTTTAAAAAAAGAAAAAATAGGACTTTAATAATGCTATTAATTTTCTGAAAAAAAGAAGCTTGTATTTTTAAAATTATATACATTTGCTATATACATTTTAATTTATAATCTAAAAAAATAAATATGTCACAACACCAGGCAGAGATAGACGCTTTTATGGATGGCGTTAGAGCTAAACAAGCTCATGAATCAGAATTTTTACAAGCAGTAGAAGAGGTTGCTGAAGCAGTAATTCCTTTTATAGCGGATAAACCACAATATAAATCTGCAAAGATTTTAGAAAGAATGGTTGAGCCAGAACGTACTATTATGTTTAGAGTGCCTTGGTTAGATGATAAAGGAGAAGTTCAAATTAATAAAGGATTTAGAGTAGAATTTAATTCTGCTATTGGACCTTACAAAGGTGGATTAAGATTTCACCCATCTGTAAACTTATCTATTCTTAAGTTTTTAGGTTTTGAGCAAGTTTTCAAAAACTCTTTAACTACATTACCAATGGGTGGAGGTAAAGGTGGTTCTGATTTTGATCCAAAAGGAAAATCAGACAACGAAGTAATGAAATTTTGTCAATCTTTTATGACTGAATTATCTCGTCATATTGGACCTAATACTGATGTCCCTGCTGGAGATATAGGAGTTGGTGGTAGAGAAATTGGTTTTATGTTTGGTCAGTATAAAAGAATAAGAAACGAATTTACAGGTGTACTTACTGGTAAAGGAATGACTTGGGGTGGTTCTTTAATTCGCCCAGAAGCAACAGGATACGGAAATGTATATTTTGCACAAAATATGTTAGCCGTAAAAGGAGATTCTTTTGCTGGTAAAACAGTTGCAATTTCTGGTGCTGGAAATGTAGCGCAATACGCTTGCCAAAAAGCAACTGAACTTGGTGCTAAAGTAGTAACACTTTCTGATTCTTCAGGATATATTTATGACGCTAACGGAATTGATGCTGAGAAATTAGCATTTGTAATGGAGCTTAAAAATGTAAAGAGAGGAAGAATTAAGGAGTATGCTGATCAATTTGGTTGTGAGTTCCATGCAGGAAGACCATGGCCAGTAAATTGTGATATTGCTTTACCTTGTGCAACTCAAAATGAGTTGAATGAAGCAGAAGCAAAAACATTAGTAGCTAATGGATGTATATTAGTTTCTGAGGGAGCTAATATGCCAACAACTCCTGAGGCAGTTGAGGTGTTCCAAAATGCAAAAATCTTATTTGCTCCAGGTAAAGCATCTAATGCTGGTGGGGTGGCTACTTCAGGCTTGGAGATGAGTCAGAACTCATTGAGAATGAACTGGACTAGAGAAGAAGTAGATACTAAGCTGAAGCAAATTATGCAAGATATTCACTCTTC
>JAQXDJ010000062.1 GCA_029251425.1 Vicingaceae bacterium | reverse complement strand
GTCATTTTATAGTTTGTCGTTTTACCGGAAAAATGGATGATGTGGGAAGTAAAAAAGTAAAGCAAATGAATATTGATTTTGACAACTTCTTTCGCAATGAAATTAATACACAATTGATTAACTATAAAATGACTGGTACTGCTTTATTAATTGATAAAAACAATGAGTTTTTAGCCACCAATATGATAATTGGTTTAAGCATTGCTTTTTTATTAATTGCAACGCTAATTGGTTTTATTTTCAAATCCATTAGAATGGCATTGCTCTCTATTGTGCCTAATGTAATTCCTTTGGCTATTATTGGTGGTTTAATGGGATTTACAGGCACAACAATAAACATGTCAACCTCCATAATATTTACCATTGCTTTTGGTATTGCGGTGGATGATACCATACACTTTTTAAGTAAATTTAAAATTGAAAGCCAACGAGGGAGCTCTTTTATTTACAGTTTAAAGAGAACCTACATTTCTACTGGAAAAGCGATTGTTTTAACTAGCTTAATTTTATGTGGAGGATTTATTTCTTTAATCTTTTCAGATTTTAAAAGCACTTTTTTAATTGGTACTTATGTGGGGCTAATTTTATTTGTTGCAGTAATTACAGATTTGTTGTTATTGCCTGTTTTGTTGATGATGTTGAAAAAGAAGTAGATTAAAGTTCTTTCTCGCTGATAATAGCGCCACTTGCGTATTTAATTTCTTTAATGGCTTTTCCGTTTTCATCATACTCTACCCAAGTACCAATGTTTTGGTAATCAAATTCTGTTTTTAGGTATTTCATTTGTCCAACCTTTTTTACCTTACCATTTTCATAGTAATACGTTTGGATATAAGTTAGCTTCTTTTTATTATCTAAAACTAGAGTGTTTTCTGGAGTACCATCTTCAAAGTAATTCGCCTTTTCTACATAATGCTGTATGTTCTTATCGTAAACTTCAATAAACTCTAACGTTCCGTTAGGATAGAAATCTTCCCAACTTTGTGCCTCATTATTAATGTATGTTATCTTAGATTTTGGTGTCCCATCTTTATAATAGATATCCATTTTACTTTTCTTGGTATCCATCATTCTAAAATTACGCTCAACAGTTCCATCAGGATAAAAATTACGATAAACCTTTAACTGTCCTTCAACATAAAAACCTCTGTGCAACATTTGACCTGTAACATAAAAATCTTTTACAAAACCATTGGCAGCATACCCACTTACATTTCTTACGGTATCTGATCCTAACATCATATTCAAATTCTTATACATGACAATACCATACTTGTCATCAATAACAGCTTCTGGAATGTATTTTTTAGCTGCCTCCTCATTTTGAGCAAAAGCATTAAATGCTAATAAAAAGGATAGTGTATAAAAAATAGTTTTCATCATATTCTAGTCTTTTTTAATTTTTCCGTTCTTCACCAGCTTTGCAATTTTTATGCCTAAAAAACCAAATATCATTGTCATTATTGGGCTAATAATATTAAAGAAACAATACATGAAATATTCTCCTGTAGCAATTCCAAGCACTCCTGAATGATAAGCTCCACAAGTATTCCAAGGTATTAATGCAGAGGTTACCGTTCCTGAATCCTCTAATGTTCTACTTAACACTTTTGGGTGCAATCCTCTTTCTTTATACTCCTCAGCAAACATTCTTCCTGGCACTACAATTGCCAAATATTGATCTGATGCTGTTACATTAAACGTAATACATGATGCAGTAGTTGTAGCAATTAATGAACCTGTTGTTTTTGCTAATCCAATTATTGATTGTGTAATTCTCTTTAACATCCCTGTATTTTCCATTACCCCACCAAAAATCATAGCGCAAATAATTAACCAAATGGTGCCCAACATACCATTCATACCACCTGATGAAAGTAGTTCGTTTACTAATTCATTTTCTGTAACAATAGCTACATCAGTAGTCATAGCATTTACAACACTTTTATACGAAGCCAAAAAGAAATTTGTTTCTCCCGAAAGGGAAACCAATAAATCGGGTTGAAAAATAATAGCAAAAATACCTCCCAATAAACTGCCGATAAACAATGCTGGTATAGCTGGAATTTTTTTAACGATTAACGCAATTACAGAAACCGGCACTAAAAATAACCATGGCGAAATATTAAACTTTGATGCGATAGCTGTTTGCAATTCATTAATCTGACCAACTTCTCCAGAGGTATTATAAAAAAAACCGATTACCAAGAAAATGATTAATGTAATTATAATTGAAGGAATTGTTGTTAACGCCATATATCTAATGTGCGTAATTAAATCTGTACCTGCCATTGCTGGGGCTAAATTTGTAGTATCAGACAATGGAGACATTTTATCTCCAAAATAAGCTCCCGAAATAATTGCTCCTGCAATAATTCCTTTTTCAAAACCTAATACATCTCCAATTCCAACTAAAGCAATACCAACTGTAGCTACCGTTGTCCAAGAACTTCCTGTTGCTATTGAAACAATGGCACAAATTAAACAGGTTGCAAATAAAAATATGGTTGGATTTAAAATATCTAATCCATAATAAATCATTGCTGGAACCACTCCACTCAGCATCCAAGTTCCAGCCAAAGCTCCAATCAATAATAAAATAATTAATGCTGGTAACGCTGAAGTAATACTAGATGTAATTCCTCTCAATGTTTCTTTCCAAGAATAGCCGTTTACAGTAGCTATTACAACAGCAACTGCTGCTGACATTAACAAAGCCATTTGATTTGCTCCACCCAAGGCATCATCTCCAAAAACCAATAAAACATTAACAATAAGCAATCCTACCAATACTAATATTGGTAAAAAGGATTGCAACAAAGATGGTTTTTTAATAGTACTCATTCGCCAATTTTTATTAGTTAACAATTATAACCATTTAGATAGTTTTATTCTGTATTAAAGCCACGTTTTATTCTTTTTTTTATTGAAAATTTAAACTTTTAAAACGTAAAAAAACCGAAAAGAATATCTTTTCGGTTTTAACTATTTTTAAAAGCTAGTATTAGTGACTAGATTCTCCTTTATTAAAAAGAAAAATAGCAACTATTGATGCGATAACAACTATTGCCATGCTAAATACTTGTAACAATGAAGATTCAACTGAAAAGTCGATGAATGCCCATTGAAAAAAAGTAAATACTAATACTGCGAAAATTCCTATTGCTATTAATTTATTTTTTGCCATGTCGTTTAATTTTGATGGGATAAAGATATAAAAAAAATGGAGCCCGAAAGCCCCATTTTATATTTTTTATAAAGTTCCTCTTTTTTCTTGTTCTCTTTCAATAGATTCGAACAATGCGTTAAAGTTACCTGCTCCAAAACCTCTAGCACCCATTCTTTGTATTATTTCAAAAAATAAAGTTGGTCTATCTTCTACTGGTTTTGTGAAAATTTGTAACAAATACCCTTCTTCATCAGCATCAATCATAATACCCAAAGATTTTAATCTTTCAATATCTTCTGCTAATTCATGATTATGGGCAGTTAATCTTTCTGGTACAGCTCTATAATACTCATCTGGTGGAGTACTTAAAAACTCAACTCCCTTAGCTCTCATTCTAGTTACTGTTTCAATAATATCATTTGTTGCAACAGCAATATGCTGCACACCAGAACCTTCATAAAAATCTAAATATTCCTCAATTTGAGATTTCTTAGCTGCCTTTGCTGGCTCGTTTATAGGGAATTTAATTCTTCCGTTTCCATTACTCATTACCTTACTCATTAATGCTGAGTATTCTGTATGGATTTGTTTATCATCAAAAGAAAGGAAGTTTTCAAACCCCATTACATCTTCATACCATTTTACCCAAACATCCATTTGGTTCCAACCAACATTACCAACCATGTGGTCAATAAATTTTAATCCCATTGGCTCTGGATTATAATCAGATTTCCATTCTACAAAACCTGGTAGAAATGTTCCTTTGTAATTTTTACGCTCTACAAACATATGAACTGTCTCTCCATAAGTGTAAATTCCAGCCCTTACAACTTCTCCGTGCTCATCAGTTTCTACTGTTGGTTCCATGTAAGATTTAGCTCCTCTAGAAGTCGTTTCTTCGTAAGCTTTTCTAGCATCTTCAACCCAAAGAGCAACTACCTTTACTCCATCACCATGCTTTACTATATGGTCGTTTATTGGGTTTTTTGAATTTAAAGGTGTTGTTAAAATCAATTTAATTTTATCTTGTGTTAACACATAAGAAACAGTCTCTTTATCTCCTGTTTCTAACCCTCTATAAGCAAATGATTGAAACCCAAATGCTGTTTTATAAAAGTGTGCTGCTTGTTTTGCATTCCCTACATAAAACTCAACATAATCAGTTCCTAATAATGGTAAAAAATCTTGTGCTCCTTCAAATATTTTTTCTAATCCGTATTCTACGTTTTTTATATCACTCATTTTTTCTAATTCTATAAATTAATGTTCTAACCAAGACTGGAAATAATCTCCATCTTGAATTTTTACTGCTTCTTCAGTTACTTTTAACGGTGCAAAAGTATCCACCATAACAGCCAATTCTTCTGTTTCTTTATGACCAATACTACGCTCCATTGCTCCAGGGTGTGGTCCATGAGGAATTCCTGCTGGGTGCAATGTAATTTGACCTTTATCAATATTATTTCTACTCATAAAATCACCATCTACATAATATAAAACTTCATCAGAATCAATATTACTATGATGATAAGGAGCAGGTATTGCTTGTGGATGATAATCATACAACCTTGGAACAAAAGAACAGATTACAAAACCTGCAGCTTCAAAAGTTTGATGAATTGGAGGTGGTAAATGTACTCTTCCTGTTATTGGTTCAAAATCATGAATTGAAAACTTGTAAGGAAAATTGTATCCATCATACCCTACAACACTAAATGGGTGTGCTGCATAAATGTATTCATGAATCATATCTTGTTTCTTAACTTTCATTAAGAAATCTCCTGTTTCATCAAAAGTTTCTAATTCTGTTGGTGGATGTAAATCTCTCTCACAAAATGGAGAGTGCTCTAAATGCTGACCAAACCAATTACGATAACCTTTTGGTGTATAAATTGGGCTTTTAGATTCAACAATAAACAGTCTATTTTCCTCCGTATCAAAATCTATTTGGTAAATCATTCCTCTAGGAATTACCAAATAATCTCCATATTCAAAATCGATATTCCCAAGGTGAGTTCTTAATTTACCTGTTCCTTCATGAATGAAAATTACCTCGTCAGAATCTGTGTTCTTATAAAAGTACTCGGTCAATGATTTTTTAGGACTTGCCAAAACAATGTGACAATCTTTATTAAACAATACTGTTTTTCTACTTTCTAAAAAATCATCTGTTGGTGGAACCGAAAATCCTTTTAAAGAAATAGATTTCATATTCTTGGCAACAGCAACTTTAGGCTCTACCGAATAAGATTTAACCACCTCTTTTACTTGTGTTGGTCTTTGTGTGTGGTATAATAAAGATGACATTCCGTCAAACCCTACTGTGCCAAATAATTCTTCGTAATAAAATTTGTCCTCTGGACTTTTAAATATTGTATGTCTTTTTTTAGGGATTTTCCCTAGCTTATGATATCGTGGCATTTTAAAATGATTATTTGTGTTAATAATGATTATTTGCAATAGTCACTATCACAATCATTCCGGATCTCTCTTGAGTTCTTTCTTTATTCTTGTTTTATATTTTAAAACTGATAAATTCATCTTGCCGTAAAGGTACATATTTAGATGAAGCTAAAAAAATGATAAAAATCAATAATTACTCATTGTCTTCAGCAAACCATTCTGCATAAGAACTTGGTGTTTCTCTTAGCATTAGATGAGTTAATTCAATGTTGGTTGGTAATTGTTTTTTGATCAACTCAGCATAATATACCAATAGGTTTTCGCAAGTTGGATTAAAAGGAAGTAGAATCAGTTTATTCATAAAACTTAACTGCCCTTTATTAATGTTCATCTTATCCCACAACACTAAAGAATGATCATACTCATCAACAATCAAATCTTTTACAATGTTTTTAATAATTGTAAAATCTATAACCATTCCTTCATCAGAATCTTCCGTACCATTTTTAACCTTACCTTTTACCGTAACATTAAATTTGTATGAATGTCCATGTATATTTCTACAAGGACCATTATGTCCCACTAAAGCATGAGCCATTTCAAAGTTAAATTCTTTAGTAATTCTAATAATTGACATAAATATAATTTTAAACTGTAAAACTATAAAAAAAGCCAGTATCAATTAATTG
>JAQXDJ010000041.1 GCA_029251425.1 Vicingaceae bacterium | reverse complement strand
AAACAGTAATGGTTTAGACCAAATGATAGTATCTAAATGTCTAAACAAAGCTGCTGAAGCAAGAAAATTAAAAATACCTATAACTACATTTATGATTGCTCAAGATCCATACTTGAGAGAATTTGTAGAATTATTTACTGCTCAAAATCAAGGCAAGGCATTCCTTACAGGTCTTTCAGGACTTGGAGAAATGATATTTGAAGATTATGAGAAGAATCGAATAAAAAAAATATAACTGATGATGAAAAAAGAAATCACATTTAAAGAATTGAAATATTCTGGATACATTGACAAAACAATAAACGAAGAAATTCAAGCCAACTTAATTACTCGAATCAAAGCTAAAAAACCAGTTTTTGAAGGGTTATGGGGCTACGAAGACACTGTTGTTCCTCAGTTAAAGAAAGCAATTTTAGCTGGTCACCATATCAACTTATTAGGATTACGGGGTCAAGCAAAAACAAAGATAGCTAGAAGCATGGTTGATCTTTTAGATGAATACATGCCAATTGTAAAAGGATCTGAAATAAACGATAGCCCTTTTCATCCTATCTCTAAATATGCAAGAGATTTAATTGCAGAAAAAGGTGATGAAACACCTATAGAATGGGTTCACCGATCAAATCGTTTCTTTGAGAAGTTAGCAACACCAGATGTTAATGTTTCAGATTTAATTGGAGATATAGATCCAATTAAGGCTGCAACCTTAAAACTACCTTACTCTGATGAAAGAGTATTACATTATGGAATGATACCTAGAGCAAATCGTTCAATATTTGTTTTAAATGAATTACCTGACTTACAGGCTCGTATTCAAGTCTCTCTTTTTAATATTTTACAAGAAGGAGACATTCAAATAAGAGGCTTTCAATTAAGGATGCCATTAGATATTCAATTTGTATTTACCGCTAACCCAGAAGATTATACTAATAGAGGAAGTATAGTTACACCTTTAAAAGATAGAATAGGCTCCCAAATATTTACTCACTATCCTAAATCCATTGAACTTGCCCGTAAAATTACCGAACAAGAAGCTAAAATTGACATAACTAATATTAGCATAGCAAATGTTGCAAAAGACCTATTAGAACAGGTTGCGTTTGAAGCAAGAAATAGTGAATATGTTGATGCAAAAAGTGGAGTAAGTGCTAGACTAACTATTAGTGCTATGGAAAACATATTTGCTGCAGCAAAACTAAGGTTGATTGAAACCGAATCTGTAAAAACAAGAATTCGTTTAGTTGATTTTATGTCCATAATACCATCTATAACTGGAAAAATTGAATTGGTTTACGAAGGCGAACAGGAAGGTGCTGATGAAGTAGCAAAGTTACTGATTGACAGTGCTATAATGACTCAATTTGAAAAAATATTTCCACGAATACCAAAACTAGAAAAAGAAGGCGTAAAAACTACCTATTCAGATTTAATTAATTGGTTTGAACATAACTTTATTGAATTAAATTATGATGATACAGACTCAGAATTTAATGCAAATTTAAAAATTGTAACACCTTTAAATGAACTTATTAAAGAATACGCATCTAAATTGAATAATGAGGAACAATCATTTTATATGGAACTTATTTTGTGGGCATTAACAATTAATAATAAGTTAGATAAGACAGAAAATGACAAGTCCTATAAATTTGATTCTAACAATATTAGTCAACAATATTATGGTAATAATTAGAATTAAGAAGATAATCTATAAAACTAAAACACAAAGAAAATGAA
>JAQXDJ010000036.1 GCA_029251425.1 Vicingaceae bacterium | reverse complement strand
TCAACCTTATATAAGGTTGAATTGTGATGCATTATATATCACTATTAAGAGATTTTATTATCCATCTTATAAAAAAGAATCATGTATAAAAAAACTATAATAATTCTATTATTTTCATTTCTCGGAACCATAGTTAATGCTCAAAAAAGCATTAAAGGAACTGTTTATGAAATAACGGAAAACAAAACCAAAGAAATAATACCATTAGCTAGTGTTTATTGGCAAGGCACAACTACAGGAGTTGCTGCAGATATTGATGGTAATTTTGAAATTGTTGAACCTTCAACTTACCCCGCAAATTTGGTGGTAAGTTTTATCGGTTATCAATCAGATACAATCAGATTGAATTCCTACAAAAAAACAATAAACATTAAATTAAAAAACGCTGTTGGATTAGAAGAATTCCAAATCACAGAAAGAAGATCTGGTACTACAATAAATACTATTGACCCTTTACGTATAGAAACACTAGGAACTAAAGAACTTGCTAAAGCAGCTTGCTGTAATATCTCTGAAAGTTTTGAAACAAATGCTTCTGTAGATGTAAATTTTACAGATGCAGCATCTGGAACAAAAAAAATACAGATGCTTGGTTTAGATGGAATTTATACTCAAATTCAATATGAAAATCTTCCTTTAATTAGAGGGCTATCTGCTGCTTACGGATTAACTTTTATTCCTGGAACTCAAGCGGAATCTATTCAAATAAAAAAAGGTGCAGGTTCTGTTGTTAACGGTTTCGAATCTATTACAGGACAGATAAATTTAGAACTACAAAAACCAGATGAGGCTGAAAAACTCTATCTAAATATTTACGGGAACGCTATGGCGAGAGGTGAGGTTAATTTACAAGCTGCTCAAAAGTTAAATCCCAAATGGAGCACAATGACTATGTTCCATGCAAGTAATCAAACAATAAGTCATGACAACAACAATGATAATTTTGAAGATCACCCATTACGTACTCAATACAATCTATTTAATAGATGGAAATATGTAGGCAAAAAACACATGTTTCAAGCAGGTTTTAGAGCTGTTTTAGATGATTTAGAGGCTGGACAAATAAAAGCAAACACTAATGAATCACTATATCGAATAGGTGTTAAAACGAAGCAATTTGAGGCTTTTACTAAAAATGGTTTTTTATTTCCTAAGAAACCATATAAAAGCATAGGTATTCTTAATAGTTTTAAATTACATGATCACCAATCATTCTATGGTTCTAAGTTATATAACGCAAAACAGTACAGTGGCTATCTTAATGTTATTTATCAAACAGTAATCAATACTACAGACAATACCATAAAGTTTGGAGGAAGTTGGGCTTATGATAATTATGATAAAAACTTAAACAACAATTATAAATTTGGAAGAATTGAAAGTGTGCCAGGCGCTTTTGTTGAGTATGCTTATAATGCACAGAAAAAAACAGCTTTAGTTCTTGGGTTAAGAGGAGATTATCACAATCAACACGGAGCATTTATTACTCCAAGAGCTCATTATAAATATAATTTTACAGATAAGTCTGCATTCAGATTGTCAGTTGGAAGAGGTTTTAGAACAGCCAATCCTATCATAGAAAATTCTAGTTCAGCTTTAGTGAGTGCTCGAAATATTATTTTAAAAGATATTGATTTAAAACCTGAAATAGCTTGGAATTACGGAACAAGTATTACACATCTATTTGAAATTGCTCAAAAAGAAATGAGCATTTCTTTTGATTATTATTTTACAGACTTCACTAACCAAGTAGTGGTAGATATTGAAAATCCTAGAGAAATAGCTTTTTATAATTTAGATGGGAAATCATACTCGCACAGTTTACAAACTGAATATTCAATTGAAATTACAAAAGCACTAGAACTAAAAGCTGCATACAAATGGTACAATATTAAAACCACCTATAATGGCATATTAAAAGACAAACCTTTAGCTCCAAAAAATAGAGTTTTAGTTAATATAGGGTACATTACAAATTTTGATAAATGGAAGTTTGATTTAACTGGTCATTGGTTTGATGTGAGCAGAATTCCTAGTACACTAAGTAATTCAGCGGAGAATGTTATTCCAAATCAATCTGAATCATTTTACACACTTAACGGACAAATAACAAGAACATTTAAAAAGTTTGAAATATATGGTGGAGCAGAAAACATATTAAACTACAGACAAGACAATCCTATAATTTCGGCTAACAACCCAAATGGCTCAGATTTTGATGCTTCACTAATTTGGGGGCCAGTAATGGGACGAAACATTTATTTCGGCCTTAGATATAAAATTAAATAAAACCAAATATGAAAACTCTAAAAACATTATCAATTATAGCTTTAATTATTATTAGCACCAACAATATAAAAGCTCAAACAACAAAAAGTAAAGAAACAATAGTTATAAAAACCTCTACAGAATGTAACATGTGTAAAGAGCGTGTAGAAAAAGAGATGGCTTATACTAAAGGTATAATTTCATCTTCTTTAAATGTAGAAAAAGCGGAACTAACGGTGGTTTATAAATCACACAAAACTACTCCAGAGAAAATTAGGAAAACAATAAGTGATCTAGGGTATGATGCTGATGATGTTAAAGCAAACAAAAAAGCTCACAATGAACTTCCGAATTGCTGCCAAAAAGGAGGTATGTCTCATTAAACAAAAAAAAGGCTCTGAAAATTTCAGAGCCTTTTTTGTTATTTAATATTATTGATTTAGAATTTAGGTCTTGACCTTCTACTTCTTCGCTTGTTACCATGTATCCATGAGTACTTAGCTTTATAGAACTTACTTCTTCCTCTAATTGCCCAGCTGAAATTAACAGTCATAGTCATGTAACTATCATTATTATCTGGGTTACCTCTTTTACTTCCTGCAATGAAATTACTTAATCTATTTCCTTGTTCACCAGGGTAATATTCTGCATTTATTGCATCTACTAATGCTTGATCTGTCTTATTTGTTATTCCATCATAATCGTTTGCATATACAGTACTCGCATCATCTATATAATCTGTAAAAGTTGTTCTCCAACCTATTTCCATTCCAATCCTATATTTTCTATCAAGTGTATAATAAAACCCAATACCCAAAGGAATTGCCATATTTATAGCACTATAAGATTTGCCCTCCGAATTAAGTCCTCTTAGCGAAACCCAATCACCAGCAACAGTCTGTCCTTTAGGATTGCTGTAAAATGCTCCTAAACCACCATAAAGATAAAGATTAAAATCGGCTCTATATCTTCCAGTACCACCAACATCGTTTACTTTAAAAATATAATATTCAGCATTAACTAATACTTCAAACATGTCATTCTTAAAATTCAAGTTTCTTGTTTTTCTTCCTGGGTTATCAGATTTATCATCATCTCCAGATAACCTAATATAATTCAAAGAACCTTTTAAAGCAACTTTTGGAGAAAGACGATACCTATAAAAACCACCTAAAGTCCACCTTGTAAAACTAAACTCCATATCTGCAACAAACCCTCTACCCTTTCCTTCCCCTCCTCCAAATTCACCAAGGTAATTTGAAGCTCCAGCAGAAATACCATAATCAACATAGTACTGACTATAACCAGAAACTGATGTAATTAATGTAAAAATAAATGCTATTAATAATTTGCGCATAAATGCAAATATATAAAACTTATAGCAAACAGGCTGAAATTGAATTAAATAATCTCTTAAAAAGACAACTAACACTTGTATTTAGTAGTTTCGTAGATGATTTTTAACGATATTTCATAAAGATTATGAGTAATAAAATAACAACTTTATTTGGAATTAAATATCCAATAATTCAAGGAGGAATGATTTGGAATAGTGGATGGAAACTTGCATCTGCTGTAAGTAATAATGGAGGTCTTGGTTTAATTGGAGCAGGATCAATGTATCCAGAAATTTTTAGGGAAAATATTCAGAAATGTAAAAAAGCTACGAGTAAGCCTTTTGGAGTTAATTTACCAATGCTTTACCCTCAAATTGATGAACTCATACAAATCATTTTAGATGAAGAAGTTAAAATTGTTTTCACATCTGCAGGAAACCCAAAAAAATACACCTCTTTTTTTCAAGAAAAAGGAATAACTGTTGTTCATGTTGTTCCTGGTGTAAAATTCGCACTTAAAGCGCAAGAAGCTGGGGTTAATGCAGTTGTAGCAGAAGGATTTGAAGCTGGAGGACATAATGGTAGAGATGAAACAACTACCTTTTGTTTAATACCAATGGTAAAGAAAGAATTAAATATACCCTTAATTGCTGCAGGCGGAATTGGATCTGGAAAAGGAATGCTTTCTGCAATGATTTTAGGTGCTGATGGAGTTCAAATGGGTAGTAGATTTGTAGCCTCAGAAGAAGCATCTTCTCATATTAATTTTAAGGAAGAAGTTATTAAAGCAAAAGATGGCGCTACTCAATTAACATTAAAAGATGTAACCCCTGTTCGGTTAATCAAAAACAAATTCTATAACGAAATACAAACTGCAATTTCAAAAGGAGCAACACCAGAAGAACAAAAAGAAATTTTAGGAAGAGGAAGGGCTAAAAAAGGAATGTTTGAAGGAGATTTAAACGAAGGGGAATTAGAAATTGGTCAGGTTGCTGGATTAATCGATTCAATATTACCTGTAGCTAAAATAATTGAAGATATTATTGAAGAATACCAAGAAGAAATAGAAAATATTAGCACTACTAAATACCATTTTTAATACATGATAAATTTTGAAAAATTCACCTTAGAAAACGGACTAACAGTAATTGTTCATAAAGATGAATCGACACCAATTGTTGCATTTAATTTGTTATACGATGTTGGCGCAAGAGATGAAGATGAAAGTCAGACTGGATTCGCTCATTTATTCGAACATTTAATGTTTGGGGGTTCTGTTAATATTCCCAATTTTGATGAGCCTCTACAAAAAGTTGGAGGAACAAATAATGCATTTACTTCTAACGACATTACCAATTACTACATAACACTTCCGAAAGAAAATTTAGAAACCGCATTTTGGTTAGATTCTGACAGAATGTTAAGTTTAGCTTTTACCAATAAAAGTTTAGAGGTGCAAAGAAGCGTTGTAATTGAAGAATTTAAACAAAATTATCTTAATCAACCTTATGGGGATGTTTGGCTACTTTTAAGACCATTAGCTTACAAAAACCACCCCTACAAATGGGCTACTATAGGTAAAGAAGTTAGTCATATTGAAAATGCTACAATGGATGATGTGAAAGCATTTTTCCATCAACACTACACCCCTAATAATGCTATTTTAACCGTTGCTGGTGATATTGAAACTGAAGAGATTAAAAAACTTTCAGAAAAATGGTTCAAGAATATCCCTTCTGGAAAAACATTTGAAAGGAGTTTGCATAAAGAACCTCAACAAACTGAAGAAAGAAGGCTAGAAGTAAAACGAGATGTACCTGCAAATGCAATATACAAAGCTTACCACATGTGCAGCAAAACACATATTGATTATCATACCACAGACCTTTTAAGTGATGTTCTATCTCTAGGAAAATCATCTAGACTCTACACTTCATTGGTAAAAGAGCAAAAGTTATTTAGTGAAATAAATGCTTTTATTTCAGGAAGTCATGATGAAGGACTATTTACAATAACTGGGAAATTATTAGATGGAGTTTCCTTTGGCATTGCCGAAGAAGCTATTCTTCAAGAAATTCAATTAATTAAAAAAGAAATTATTGGAGAAGATGAACTTACAAAAGTTAAAAATAAGATAGAATCTACCGCTCAGTTTTCTGAAACCAGTGTCTTAAATAAGGCTATGAATTTATCTTTTGCTGAGCTTCTAGGAGACGCTAATGATGTTAATTTAGAAGTTAGCAACTACCAAAGAGTAAACGCAAAAGGAATCAATAGAATTGCCAATAAAATTTTAAATGAAACGAATTGTTCTACCTTAATTTACGCTAAATCAAAATGATAATGCTCGATAGAAAAAAAGCCCCAAAATTTAAACAAGTAGATAACATTCATTTTTTAGATGTAGTTAAAACCACTTTAGATAACGGAATTGAATTCAATTATATAAATGGTGGAAGCCAAGATATTGTTAAAATTGACTTTATTTTTGATGCAGGAAATTTATATCAAAAAAAGCCATTAATAGCCTCATCAACCAACCAATTGATTAAGGAAGGAACAGAAAATTATACTGCTTTAGAAATATCAGAAGGCATAGATTTATACGGAGCTTTTTTTGAAGTGGAAAACTCATACGACACAGCCACACTAACACTTTACACCCTAACAAAACATTTAACAAATGTTCTTCCTTTTGTTAAAGAAGTTATTTTGAGACCTTCTTTTTCGGAAACTGAGTTTGAGATTTATAAAAACAATGCTATAGAACGATTTAAAATAAATTTAGAAAAGGTTTCATTTATCGCTCGTAAAAATTTTATGTCAGCTATCTTTGAAGAAAATCATCCTTATGGTTCTAATGTTGAAATTAAAGATTACGAAAACCTTCAAATCACCGACATTAAAAACTTCTACAAAGAAAATTACAATTTAAATAATTGTAGAATTTTAGCTTCAGGAAAAGTAGATAAAACGGTTATTTCTATTCTGAATAATGCGTTTGGAGAAAAAAAAATTTCACCTAAACAACCTAATAAAGAATCTACCACTTCTAAACTGAAAGAAGGATCTTTTCATTACACAAACAAAGAAAACGCATTACAATCCGCAATTAGGATTGGTAGGATTTTTCCGAATAAATTGCATAAAGATTATTACGGACTACAAATATTAAACACTGTTTTAGGTGGATATTTTGGATCAAGATTAATGTCTAACATTAGAGAGGATAAAGGCTATACATACGGTATTGGTTCCGGAATAATGTCTTTAAAAAATGCTGGATACTTTTTCATCTCAACAGAGGTTGGAAGTCATGTAACCAAAAATGCTTTAACAGAAATTTATAAGGAAATAGAAATTTTAAGAACTGAAGAAATTCCAACCGAAGAGTTAGATTTAGTAAAAAACTATTTACTTGGACAACTATTAAAATCTTGCGATGGACCTTTTAGCATGGGAGCAATGTTCGAAAACACGCATGAATACGGGTTAGATTATAGTTTTTACAACAATTACATTAAAACCATAAAAGAAATAACCCCTAAAACTCTATTAGTCTTAGGGGTTAAATATTTCAACAAATCTGATTTAACAGAAATTGTTGCAGGGAAAATTTAGAATTTAACTGCTATACCTGTTCCAAAATGAACACCATTTAATTTCCAATCTAATGTTTGTTCAAAATTTACATCTGTTATACCAAATATTGCAAATGCATCTGAAGCATCTCCTTCGGCAACAATCCCAGAATAATTATATCCTCTATATTCTAAATTAAAAAGAATACCTATATGATCTGAAAAGAAAATACGATCTGTAATTCCTAAACTAAAATAAGTACCAGAACCTTTTGCTGAAGTTAAACCGAAAGGGTTGTTAGTTAAATCACTGCCATACGTCCAATTAATACTAGAAGCTCCTAATCCAAGACCTACAAACAAATCGTTTTTTTCTGAGTTTAGTAAATGATAGTTAACTTTTAACCCAAAATCAAATCCTTTAACGCTACTTAAATATTTTCTATCTGCTTCATCAATAAAATAACTTGATGATGTTAAGTCAACTCCCAACCCTATTTTATCAGAAACACCGTACTCAAAACTAAATGGAATTATTGTACTAGCTGTTCCATCTGTTGTATCACTAACATTACTTTGTGAAAATGGAGTGCCAAAAGCATTCCCTGTCAATTTAGTTTCTACAGTCTGTTTTGTACCATAAATACCAAGACCGAAACCTAAATCGAAATTTATATTTCCTTTTTGAAATGCTTGAGCATTTACATTTACGCTTATTAACAAGCTCAATGCTGAGCAGATAACTAAATATTTTTTCATTTTTTCTATCTTTTAGTTTATACTATGTTTATTAAGACAATTTAGAAACTATAATTCATCAACTTCAACAAAATTAAATTCAGAGCTCGTAACTTCTTTAAAATCTTCCCCAGTCTCCTTCATATCCTCATCATCTTCAGAGTAATACCAATTAATTATAACTGAATCTGGAGCAACAATCTCATCTAATTCTTTTAAAGCATCATACAAAAACTGTAATGAACTTGTGTTTAAATAAGATAATTTAAGGTTCAACACCGTTTTATTTTTCGGATTTGCAGCATAATTAATTAACCACTCTATAACTGGAGTATAAAACTCAATTGCGTTTTCTGGAACTGATATTCCAGAAATTAATAATTCACCTGAATCTAAATTAAAATCAATCTGGGGTGTTTTTGATGTTGATTCTATTTTTAAATTCTTCATAAATATAAATTTCACTAATTGACTCTCTATTTAACCAAAAATACAAAATCTTGTTCCTACAGCATAATTTATATGCGTATTAAATAATTTTAAAATTGAGCTCCAAAAATATTTATCTCACAAAAAAGCCACCTTATAAAAATAAGATGGCTTTTAAAGGTTAAAATTAATTTATTTCTTCTTTAATTCTTCGTTACGTGCATCACGCTGCATTAAATTTTCCGCACCGCCATTTCCTCGTCTATTTGTGTTTTTTGATTTGAAAACCTTAAATTTAGAAAGCTGGGTTTTTCTTGGCCAGCTATTATCATTTAAATTAATATCTGCAGTTTCTAACCAAGGATCCATATCTACACTTGCTAATTCGTTCTTAAAGAAGAACACTTTAGAAACATTTTTGTGATTTGTTTTCCATATTTCAGCAGGTATTCTTACCTCTTCAGTAGTTCCATCTTTAAAAGTGAAGTTTAAAACGATAGGCATTACTAAACCCCCTTTGTTTGTAAAATCGATGTTGTAATAATTATAATCGGCTTCTAAAATAGCAATATCATCTTCACTTAATTTTGTCATGTATTTATCATACTCTTCTTGATCTACCAAAGTAGGCTCAAAAGGGTCGTATTTACTATAAAAATCAAGTATCTCTTCATCATGATCACTATAAACAGGAATATCTTTATTTCTTGTTTCGCCAATATGAACAGCTTTTGCTTCTTCTAGCTCTTTTGCAATTGCTTGTTCTACTTTAGGGTTTCTGGTGTCAATCTTAAACCACTCTACATTATCAATTGCAATATCACAATGATCTGTAGTGTAAAACCAACCTCTCCAAAACCAATCTAAATCAACTCCAGAAGCATCTTCCATTGTTCTAAAAAAATCGGCTGGTGTTGGGTGCTTAAACTTCCATCTTTCAGCATAAGTTTTAAAAGCAAAATCAAACAATTCCCTACCCATAACTGTTTCTCGTAAAATATTAAGAGCTGCTGCCGGCTTACCGTAAGCATTGTTTCCAAATTGGAATAATGATTCTGAATTAGTCATAATAGGAGTTATATTGCTTTTATCTCCTTTCATATAATCTACAATTTTATGAGCCGGACCTCTTCTTGACGGATAGTCCTTCTCCCATTCTTGCTCACACAAATATTGAGTAAAAGTATTCAACCCTTCATCCATCCAGGTCCACTGTCTTTCATCACTATTAATAATCATAGGGAAAAAGTTATGTCCTACTTCATGAATAATTACACCAATCATTCCATATTTCATCCTTTCAGAATAAGTACCATCCTTTTCAGGTCTTCCGTAATTAAAACAGATCATAGGGTATTCCATTCCAATTTCTTTAGTATGAACAGAAATAGCTACTGGATAAGGATAATCACAAGTGTGCTTTGAGTAAGACTCAATTGTATGCGCTACAACCCTTGTACTATATCTCTCCCATAATGGGTTTCCTTCTTTAGGGTAAAAACTCATAGCCAAAGTTGATTTACCATTATATTTAACGGTCATTGCATCCCAAATAAACTTACGTGATGATGCAAAAGCAAAATCTCTAACATTAGTCGCACTAAAAGACCACGTTCTAGTAGATGATGATTTTGACTTTTCTTTTTCTTCAGCCTCATCTTGAGTAACAATAATTACTGGTGTTTTATACTCCGATTGTGCTTTCTTAAATCGTGATCTTTCTTCAGCAGTTAAAACTGAAGAAGCATTTGTTAATGTTCCTGTTGCTCCAACTATATGATCTGAAGGCACAGTAATGTTAACCTTGTAATCTCCAAAAGGTAAAGTAAATTCTCCGTTCCCTAAAAACTGTTTATTTTGCCATCCTTCTGTTTCGTTATAAACAGCCATTCTAGGGTAGAACTGAGCAATAGTATATAAATAATTATCATCCTCAGGAAAATACTCATATCCTGATCTTCCTCCGATTTGCATTCTATCATTCACATTATACCAATAACCAATTTTTAAAGAAACCGTTGCTCCTGGCATTAATGGGGTTGGCAAATCAACTCGCATCATTGTTTTGTTTACCGTATATTTTAATTCTTTTCCTTTTCCGTCTTTTACATATTCCAATTTAAACCCTCCATCAAAATCATTATGTAAACGAGCTAAATCATTAAAATTCACTTTTTGACCAAGCGACTTAGTTCCTCCTCTACCACCAGAAGTTTTTATCAACTTTGTATCAGAATCTTTTGCTCTCATGTTCTGATCTAGCTGTAACCATAAATACTCTAACTTATCAGGTGAATTATTTTTATACGTAATGGTTTCTTTACCCGTAATTTTTTGCTTCTCATCATCTATAGTTACATCAATATTATAACTCGCTTTTTGTTGATAATACTTATGACCTGGAGCTCCAGAAGCTGTTCTATAAACAGTTGGCGTTGCCAACTCTTCTTTAAGTTGCTTAAATTTATTGTAATTATAATTTTCTTGTGCAAATAGCTGGCTTGTTGCTATAACTAATGCTAATAAT
>JAQXDJ010000272.1 GCA_029251425.1 Vicingaceae bacterium | reverse complement strand
TAGTATGCAAATTAACAACATGCTAATACCGATATAAGCAGGGTTTTTGTCTTTTGTTCTAACAGAGCCTATAATATAGATGACTCCAAAAAAGAAGGTGAATATAGCTATTAATGTAGAAAGGAAAACCATAGTTTAAAAATCTACTTTTCCTTTAGCTCTAATTCCTAATCCTTTAACGCCAAACATTGTTGGTACACCAGGATTTTCTAGATAGGTTAAACGTTGTAAAAATTCTAATCTAAACACTTTAAAGAAATTCATTATACCAACACTCGCTTCAACATAAGGAACAGCATTTTTAAAAGCAAATGTGGATGGGTCTCCATTTACATCAACAGGAAATTTATATAGTTCTGTATTAATGTTTGGATTATTATCATCTGTTAAATTTCCGTACAATGCTTTTACAGAAAGAACCTCTCTCCATTTTAAGCGCTTAAAAAGAGGTATTTTATTAAAAACAAAACCATTAAAATAGTGAGTTAGTTTAACGCTTGCATATTCATCGCTAATGAACTCCATAAAATTCATCATATTAAAAGAGGTTTCTTGTAAGAAGAAAGATTGGTTTGCTTGTGGTAAGTTTAAAAGAGGGTAGGGTACACTTCCTAAAATTTTACCACCTTCTAATTCCATATCTGTAAATCCTAGCTGAGCTAAATAAAAACGTTTAAAAACTTGCCCTGCAACTCGAGAGAATTGATATTCTCCATTAATTACATTTTTAAGTCCTTGACGGTAGTTTAGTTTAAAAATAGGATACTTATTAGGTATAGGTAACCTAAAATTCTTTCCTTGATAAAACTGTTCATTTGGAGCAAACCTTAAATTGATGTCAAAAGCATCTGTATTTATTGAGCTAATCTCAGTTTGTCCTAAATCATTTTGAGTGAATTGTAATCTTCCTAATGGAACTTGTTTTTTGTTCTCTGCAATAATATTAAAGGCAATCCCACTGTGGTACTCTTTATTATAATCGATTTTGTATGAGTCAAAGAAAATCATTTGATCAGAGTTACCTCTTTTAAATGATAGTAAGAAGTTATCATCATTTAAGAATTGTAAATCTTGACCAGGGAAAATAGTTTCATGTTGGTAGGAGAATAAAATTCTATTTTGAGGATTAGATAAGAAGTCTTTATTAAATGAATGAGTGAATGCAAAAATATATTTCCATTCTTTATCTCTAAATCCATAAGCACCATAGGTTTCAAACATGTTTTTCTTACTTAAAGACTGCCTTGTTCTAAACCCAGTACGTAAACGAAACCCTTCAACATCATTAAAACTAAATAAAGCAGGCATAGGTCCAAATTCAACTGGGCCCACGGTTTTCCAGCCAGAAATTAGAAGAGAAGCAACATTCATAAATCTTTTAAATGTTGGTATTCTTTGAATACTATCAATCATAAAATAAACACCAGCTTCCTGTAATGTTAGTGTATCGGGTCTTGCTTCTGTCCAGAAAGAGTCTGTTTTTTCTTTTAAATCTTCCTCTTTAATAATTTTTTCAACTCTATTATATATAGACTTATCTGCAGGCTTGTTAAAAACAAAGTCATCATAATGAATTGTCTTTTTTCCAAACATACCTCTACCTTTTCTGGTTAAGTTATAATCTATAATTAGTTTATCTTTTGAAAGCATCCAAATACTATCATTGTATTGAGTAAATTCTTGGTCGAGTTGAAGGTCCTTAACAAAGTTTAAGTTGATGTCTTTTGACACATTCATAGATACTTTTGTTACAGCATATGTCGTTGAATCATTAAGTATGTACATGTTTCCAATAAAAGCGAAGTCAGCTTTATTTCTAGGTGTAAAAGCAAGGTTTACACATTCTTGACCATTTACATCAACAGTGTCTATAATAAAGTATTTATAAATTGTTGGTCCTAATGGAGAAATAGGACTAGTAAACTGATTAGATAATAGGTCAATGTTATTATCGTAAATATCTATGTCTTGATAAATTTTGTCGAGAATAAAAGAAATCCCATTGTCATCAATAAAACCATCAAATCCAGTCATTTTGGAACCGTATTGAACTTCTTTGGTGGTTTTTGGTTTTTTACGGTAATACATTTTTGAGGCAGTTTCTCTTAAGAAAATAGGCAGGTATGGTTTTCCATTTACCTCAGAGGTATCAATATGATCTAATACAACTTGAAAGTTTTTCTTGAGCCAACCTTGAGTAACAAATTCTTCTGTTATATTGTTTAGATCAATTTCAATTTTTTCATATTTTTTGTATTCATAATAGTTTTGAGCTTCTTTACGGTTGTCACTTTTGTGTTCAATTACTTTTTTTATTAATACAACTGCTGGGTTTTCTTTGTTCTTGTACCTTTTTTTATCTGCTTTAACCACAAAGGTCTCCATCTCAACAGCATCATTTTTTAAAAGGAAGTCTATATTGTTTGATTCTCCAATTTTTATTGTTCTAGATGCGGTTTTGTATCCAACAAAAGATGCTTGAAGAGTAGGGGTTCCCCATTGTGTTTCTATATAGAACTTACCATCAAAATCAGTTGTAGTACCAATGTTTTTACCTTTAAAAACAACATTAACAAAAGGTAAAGGCTCTTTTGTTTTA
>JAQXDJ010000026.1 GCA_029251425.1 Vicingaceae bacterium | reverse complement strand
TAAACGATCTTAAAAATCGTAAAGGCGGATATATCTTTTCTGCTATTATTTTAAGTAAAGGTCTTGGGTTTTTATTATCCATTTTTGTTATCAATACTATTTCTACTACTGAATTTGGTTTAGTTTCTTATGCTTATAACATTATTAGTTTTGTTGCTCCTTTTGCGGGGTTTGGAATTTTCCAAAGTCTTGGAAGGTATGGCCCTTTGCAAAAATCTCAAAATAAAAAAAGACAACTCTTTAAGTTTGTTTTAACTAAAGGAATATTGGCTTCAATTCTTTTAACAGGAATTGTGCTAGCATTTTCCAGTATATTAACAAGTTCATTACCGGATAGTCACAATCACTTAATACTAATTAGTTTTTTGATCATCTCTCTTTTCATATTTGAGGTAGTTAAAATTTATTTTAGAATACATCACATCAATAAACTTTTTGCATATTTAGAAATTAGTCACAGCATCGTTTTATTAGTTCTTGGAGTTATCCTCACCTATTTATTTGGAGGTTTTGGATATCTATTATCAATTATTATAAGTCCATTAATTATCGCTATCTATATTATTATACGATATGGTATGATTAAAGCAATCGAAAAAAACGATTACTCTAAAGACTACAAAAAATCCTTATGGTCGTATGGTTTTTTTACGAGTTTAGGAGGCTTAACGTCTCAACTTATTTTCTCTATTGATATTTTAACTATAGGTTATTTAATACACGACCCTAGGGAAATTGCCTACTACAAAGCGGCTAGTTTAATTCCTTTTGCACTACTCTTTATTCCTAATGGAGTTATGAAAACAGACCTTGTTAAATTGACTCAGAATTACCAAAATAAAGCATACTTAAAAAAGTATGTGAAAAATTATATGAAATTATTAACCTTAATTTCGATTCTACTAGCGGTATTGCTTTCATTATTCTCAGAACAACTAATGAGCTTATTTGGTGTTGAATATACACAAGCAACTGACTTAATTCCTGTTTTTGCAATTGGAATAATTGGCGCATTTGTTTTTAGAGGTTTATTTGGAAATCTTTTAGATGCTATTGGATGGGCAAAAACGAGTGCATCAATATCTATATCTATCTTAATTATAGATATAATCCTTAATTATTTTTTAATTAAAAATTACGGAATTATTGGAGCAGCTTATTCAACAAGCCTTTTACTATGGATTGCTGGAATTGTTGCATACATTGCTTTTAGAAAGCATTTAAATCAATTGACTTAAATTACTTCAGCTTTGTAATATCTTCTACTCCAATTGTTCTATCAACAGTAAAACCTTCTGCATAATCGGCACTAATATCTCTACCAAAATCAGCCATACGAGCTTTTACAAAAGCTAAGAACTTTTTGCTTGAAATTGGTGTTTCAGGCAACTTCGAATCAGGGTTATAAAATTGAGAGCTAAATGCCATTATTGCTTCTATTTTTTTATCTAAAAATTCTGAAACATCAACAACAAAATCTGGTTTTAAAAATCTATCTTGAATATAATGATAAACAGCTTTTGGTCTCCATAACTCTTGTTGTGCCCCATCTAATTCTGTTTCTATTCTTACTAACCCAGAATAAAAGCAAGCTTCTGAAACCATTTGCGATGCTCTTCCATGATCTGGATGTCTATCTCTTGGAGCATTACATAAAACAACATCTGGTTGGTATTTTCTTAATATTTTAATAATCTCTACTTGATTCTCTTTTGTATTTCTAAAAAATCCATCCGCAAATCCTAAATTCTCCCTAACATCAACACCTAAAATTTTTGCTGAATTTGCTGCTTCAACTAATCTTAACTCTCCACTACCTCTACTTCCTAACTCCCCATGAGTGAGATCTAATATTCCTACTTTTTTACCTGCAGTAATATGTTTTAAGAGTGTACCTGCACATCCCAACTCAATATCATCTGGGTGAACCCCTACTGCTAAAAT
>JAQXDJ010000023.1 GCA_029251425.1 Vicingaceae bacterium | reverse complement strand
CCAATGGAATTTGCAGTTGAAGCTCAAAAATTATTAGAAATTAGTTTAGAAGGTTCAGTAGGGTAAACATGAAAAGAATGTTCTTCATATTATTTTTCTCCTGCTTAATCAATTTGGTTCAAGCTCAAGCTGAAAATGTTCGGAAAAAACATTTTAACACTACTGATAATATTGCTTTATCTGGTTATGACCCTATTACCTATTTTGTAAACAAGCCATTATCAGGAAAAGAAAATATTAGTTATACTCACAAAGGGATTACATATCATTTTATAAATGATAAAAGCAAAACGGTTTTTATGAGCAATCCAGAAAAATACGAACCAGCATACGGAGGATGGTGCGCTTATGCTTTAGCTAAAAAAACTCCTGAATTAATGGAGGCTGATCCTGAGACATATAAAATAGTTGATGGAAAACTTTATGTTTTTTACAATAGTTTCGGAGTTAACACAGTAAAAAAATGGAATAAAAACGAACCAAAATCTAAGGCTTCTGCTGATGAAAATTGGGATAATATTATAAAAGAATAAGTTTTAAGAAATGTTAAGTATAAAAAATTTACAAGCAAGTATTGAAGATAAAGAAATCCTTAAAGGGATTAATTTAGAAATTAAAGCAGGAGAAGTTCATGCGATTATGGGGCCAAATGGTTCTGGAAAAAGCACGCTATCTGCAGTTTTAGCAGGAAGAGAAGAGTATGAAGTTACTGGAGGAGAAGTAAGTTTTAATGGAGAAGACCTTTTAGAACTAAACCCTGAAGACAGAGCTAGAGAAGGTGTATTCTTGGCGTTTCAATACCCAATCGAAATACCAGGGGTTAGTAATATTAACTTTCTTAAAACTGCAATAAATGAAACAAGGGCTTACCACGGGAAAGATTCTATTTCGGCAAAAGACTTTTTAGCATTGGTAAAAGAAAAATCTGCATTAGTTGAGTTAGATGCTAAATTAGCAAGTCGTTCAGTAAATGAAGGGTTTTCTGGTGGTGAAAAGAAAAGAAATGAAATTTTTCAAATGGCAATGTTAGAGCCTAAATTGGCTATTCTTGATGAAACTGATTCTGGATTAGATATTGATGCGTTGAGAATTGTTGCAAATGGAGTTAATACTTTAAAATCTAAAGACAACGCTACAGTTGTAATTACACACTACCAAAGATTATTAGATTATATCGTTCCTGATTTTGTTCATGTTTTATATAACGGAAGAATTGTAAAAACAGGAGGAAAAGAATTGGCCTTAGAGTTAGAAGAAAAAGGTTACGATTGGATTAAAGAAGAAGTTGACGCAGTAAGCTAATCAGAAAGACAATGACTACAACAGAATTGACAAAAAAAGATATGCTTATTGAGAGTCTAAACGAATTAGATTTTTCTAATGAACCTCAATTTGCCCAAGACCTAAGAACTAATGCAAAAACTGCATTAGAAAACTTAGAATTTCCAACTTCAAAAACTGAATACTGGAAATATACCCGTATTGGAAAAATCATTAATAAAACTTATGGTATTCAGCATGAAGTTTCTGATGCTAATATTGATATTTCAAACTATTTAATTCCTGAATTAGATGCTAATATTGTTGTTTTAGTTAACGGTTTTTATCGCACTGATTTATCAAACATTGAAACTAAAAACGGTTTAAAAATAAGTTCTTTAAAAGAAGCTATTAATAGCACTGATGGTTTTGTTAAAGATCATTTAGGTGCTATTGCAAAATCGGAAAAAGAAATTTTTATTGCTTTAAACACTTTATGTTTTACAGATGGAGTTTACATTGATTTAGATAAGAATGCGATAATTGAAAAGCCTATTCATATCATTAATATTACGAATAGCAACAATCTTATTTCGAATACCCGAACAATTGTAAAAGCGCATGATAACTCTGCAGTTAAGATTATTGAATCGTTTGTAAATACACAAGGTGAAGAAAGTTTTGCAAACAATGTTTCTGAATTCTTTTTGAATCCAAATTCTAATGTGGAATACAATAAAATTCAGAACAAAGCTGGAGAAAGTTATCAAGTTTCTACTGAACAAGCATATCAACGTAAGGATAGTAATTTTACTATCAATACGATAACACTTCAGGGAACTTTAGTTAGAAACAACTTAAATATTGAAGTTCATGGTGAAGGTTGTGAAACCAACTTGAATGGTATTTATTTAGGAAAAGAAAAGAATCATACGGATAACCATACAATAGTAGATCATTTAAAACCTAACTGTAATTCCAATGAAGTTTACAAAGGTATTTTAGATGATAATTCTGTTGGTGTATTTAACGGAAAAGTATTTGTAAGACAAGATGCTCAAAAAACAAATGCTTTTCAGCAAAACAATAATATATTACTAACTGATGAAGCTGTAATTAACTCTAAACCTGAGTTAGAAATTTATGCTGATGATGTAAAATGTAGCCATGGTTCTACAATTGGACAGTTAGATGAAGAAGCAATATTTTACTTACAAGCTCGTGGAGTAAGTAAAAGAAGCGCTATTAACATGATGATTACTGCTTTTGTAAAAGATGCTTTAGATAACGTAAGCATTCCTGCACTTAAGGATTATATCGATACAAAAATTGATAGTAGGTTTGGAAACTAAAACTAATATAATAGATTTAGAGTCAATTAGAAAAGACTTTCCAATACTTACTCGCAAAGTAAATGGAAAGCCATTGATTTATTTTGATAATGGCGCTACATCTCAAAAGCCTCAAGCTGTAATTGCTGCTATTGAAAAATATTACACCCTCGAAAACAGTAATATCCATAGAGGTATTCATACACTTAGCCAAGAAGCAACTGAAGCTTATGAAGCTGCAAGAAACACAGTTCAACATTTTTTAAATGCAGAACATTCAAAAGAAATTATTTTTACCAGCGGAACAACCGGTAGTCTTAATTTACTAGCTTCAAGTATCGGAAAAAAACACATTAACCAAGGAGATGAAATCATTATCTCTACCATGGAACATCACTCTAACATTGTGCCTTGGCAAATGTTATGTGAAGAAAAAGGAGCTATTTTGAAAGTAGTTCCAATAAATGATAAAGGTGAGTTTTTAATGAATGAATTTGAAAATTTACTTTCAGATAAAACCAAATTAGTTTCAGTTACCCATGTTTCTAATACACTCGGAACTATTAATCCTGTTAAAGAGATTATTGCCAAAGCTCATCAAAAAGGTGCTTTAGTAATAATCGATGGAGCTCAAGCTGTACCTCACACAAAAGTAGATGTAAGAAATTTAGATTGTGATTTCTACGTTTTTTCTGCCCACAAAATGTTAGGACCTACTGGTGTTGGAATTTTATATGGAAAAGAAAGTTTATTAAATGATTTACCTCCTTACCAAGGTGGTGGTGACATGATTAAAACAGTAACTTTTGAAAAAACAACTTACAATGAGTTGCCTCATAAATTTGAAGCAGGAACACCAAATATTGCCGGAGGAATTGGGTTAGCTGCTGCAATTGATTACATGAATAAAATAGGTGTTGATAAAATTGAAGCTCATGAGCATGAACTTTTATCATACGCAACAAAAGAAATAAAGCAAATTGAAGGCATTAGAATTATTGGTGAAGCAAACAACAAAGCAAGTGTTTTATCATTTCTTGTTGATGGAACTCACCCTTCTGACATTGGAATGATAATAGACAAATTAGGAATTGCGATTAGAACTGGACACCATTGTACAGAGCCATTAATGGACAGATTCGATATTCCTGGAACTGCACGAGCATCTTTTGCTTTTTATAACACTATTGAAGAAATAGATACTTTTATTCACGCTTTGAAAAGGGCTATTAAAATGCTTTTATAATGACTATAAAAGAAGCACAAAATGAAATAATTGACGAATTCGCTCTTTTTGATGAGTGGATGGATAAATATGAGCACATTATTGAATTAGGTAAAGATTTACCAATTATTAAAAGTGAACATAAAACTGAAGAAAACTTAATTAAAGGCTGTCAAAGTAGAGTGTGGTTACATGCAGATTTATCTAATAATAACATCCTATTTACAGCAGATAGTGATGCCATAATTACCAAAGGAATTATTGCATTGGTGATTAGAGTTTTTTCTAACCACACACCTAAAGAAATAGCTGAATCTGAATTATTTTTTATTGATCAGATTGGGTTAAAAGAACACTTATCACCTACTCGTAGCAATGGTTTACTAGCTATGGTAAAACAAATTAAAATGTATTCAATTGCATTTCAAGCAAAAGCATAACAGATGGAAGAAAACACAGAACATAAAAAAGAGATCTCTAAAAAAGACGTTGAAGGTTTAGTTATAGACACCTTAAAAACGGTTTACGATCCAGAAATTCCTGTTGATGTTTATGAAATGGGATTGATTTATGAAATTAACATTGATGATGATTTTAATGTTGAAATTATAATGACTTTAACCTCTCCATCATGCCCTGTTGCAGAAAGTATGCCTGAAGAAATTAGACAGAAAGTTGAAGCGATGTGGAGTGTTAAAACTGCCACTGTAGAATTAGCTTGGGAACCTACCTGGGATAAAGAGATGATGAGTGAAGAAGCTAAGTTAGAGCTTGGGTTTATGTAATTAAGCTACAATTTTATTTTGGATGGCATATCGTACCATTTCTGCCGTATTTTTCACACTAAGTTTAACTAAAATATTTCTTCTATGGGTCTCTACGGTTCTAGAACTTATATTTAGCAATTCACCAATCGCCTTATTTGTCATTCCATTAGACACACATTTTAACACATTAATTTCTCGTACAGAAAGATCTGAAGATTTTTCTTTTTCATCTGTACTCATCAAATAATTAATCATAGTTACAGAAACCTCATTGCTATAGTATTTTTGACCTAAAGCAACAGTTTTTATTGCTGTAACTAATTGCTCCGTATCAGAATCTTTTAAGACATAACCTAAAGCACCTGCATTTAACATGCTTTTTATATACGATTCTTCAATATGCATAGTTAAAGCTAACACCTTAACATTTCTAAAACTATTTGTAATAATTTCTGTTGCTTCGACTCCATTCATTCCTACCATATTAATATCCATTAATACAAGATCAATTGCTCCAGGATTATTCTCAATATAATCAACTGCTTCCTTTCCATTTATAGCTTCCGCAACAACTTCAATAGATACATCATCTTTTAACAACAATTTAATTCCATTTCTTATTAATAAATGATCATCTGCTAATAAAATTTTTGTTGTCCCCATAATTCCTTAATATTTATTACAATTCCTTACACATGTAAATGTCCGATAATAACTACAGTTAAACAATACCACGTTTTACTTAAACTACTCTTTGCGAAATGAGTATTTATACCTACATCAAAACACACAAACTAATAGTTAATTATGAAATCAACTTTTGTCGCAACATAAATTCTAATTGTTTATTGGCCTGTAATAAGCTTTTAGTTAACTCTTTATTTTCTTGACGCAAGCTATACACCTCATAAGCCTTATCAATAGTCATTTTTAAATATTCATTATCCCAAGGCTTAGAAACATATCTATATATTTGGCCTTTGTTTACAGCATCTATAACAGCACCAATATCAGAATATCCTGTAACTAAAATTCGAATTGGATCTGGATGAGTTTTTATTATTGATTGCAAAAACTCAACTCCAGTTGTCTCAGGCATCCTCTGATCAGTTAAAACAATGTCAATATCATTATTTTCTAAAATATTAACTCCTTCTTTAGCCGATTCGGCCAAGTAAATATTATATACTCTACGATAAGTAGCTTTAAACGCAGATAAGTTCCGTATTTCATCATCTACATAAAGTACATTAATCATTAAAAAATGAC
>JAQXDJ010000005.1 GCA_029251425.1 Vicingaceae bacterium | reverse complement strand
AGGGTTGTTGAGATCTATGGTCCAGAATCTTCAGGGAAAACAACGTTAACGATTCATGCTATTGCCGAATGTCAGAAACAAGGTGGAATAGCTGCTTTTATAGATGCTGAGCATGCTTTTGATCCAACTTATGCTGCTGCATTAGGTGTTGATATTGACAATTTAATTATATCCCAACCAGACAATGGGGAGCAGGCATTAGAGATTGCTGATAATCTTATTCGTTCAGGAGCTATTGATTTGTTGGTAGTTGATTCTGTTGCTGCTTTAACACCAAAAGCTGAGATAGAGGGTGAAATGGGAGATTCTCAAATGGGTTTACAAGCAAGGTTGATGTCTAAAGCATTAAGGAAACTAACAAGCTCAATAAAAAAAGCAAATTGTTGTACTATTTTTATTAATCAATTAAGAGAGAAGATTGGAGTAATGTTCGGTAATCCAGAAACAACTTCAGGTGGTAATGCGCTTAAATTTTATGCTTCGGTAAGGATTGACATTAGAAGGTCATCTCAAATAAAGGCTGGAGATGAAGTGATTGGAAATAGAACTAGAGTTAAGATTGTAAAAAATAAAGTTGCTCCACCATTTAGAAAAGCTGAATTTGATATCATGTATGGTAAAGGTGTTTCTAAGGTGGGAGAGATAATTGATTTAGCCGTAGAGATGGATATTGTTAAGAAAGCAGGAAGCTGGTTTAGTTATGGAGATACTAAATTAGGTCAAGGAAGAGATGCAGTTAAAGAGCTTATTGGAGATAATCCAGAATTAATGGAGGAATTAGAACAAAAGATTGTTGCAGCTTTAGCTGAAGCGTAAATCTTAGATACAAAATAATTACTTTTGAAGTCCTTTCGAATATTCGGAAGGACTTTTTTTATAGTTATGATTAGAATTTTAATGATAGTTGGGACAATATTTTTATTGTCATCTTGTGGTAATGATGTTGAAGAAACTCAAAACAATAAAGATTCAGTAGCTACACCAGCAATTTCAGAATCAGAACAAACAATAGCATTTAAAGAAATTAATTCAGCATTAAAAGCTGAGATAAACAACCCTACATTATATTTAAAAAGAGCAAAACTTTATGTTAAATATGATGATTTATTTTCGGCTGTTAATGATTTGGATAGAGCAATTGGGATAGATTCAACAGCTCCAGAATATTATTTACTAAAAGCAGAATTATTAAAAAGACAAGATAAGCTGAAGGAGTCTAAAGAAGTGTTGGATAAGGTAATGTATATAGATAGTGATAACCTACAGGCTAGGTTAGAGCTGGGTTATTTAGCATTAATTGCAAGACAGTACAAACAAGCGTTAGATTATGCTGATGCAGTACTTAAAAAAGATGTTTACAATGCTGAAGCTTACTTTTTAAAAGGGATGATTTTTGAAGATAAGAGAGATACTGCTAGAGCTATATCGAGTTATGTTACCGCAATAGAACAAGAAAATGATTATTATGAGGCTTATGTGCAGGTAGGTATTTTAAGTTCTCATAATGATAAAGTATTAGGTAAAGGTTATATTAAAAATGCTTTAAGGGTAAAACCTGAAAGTTTAGAGGCGTTATATGCTTTAGGAATGATATGCCAAGAAAGTGCCGAGTACAATGAAGCAATTGAAGCTTATCACAAAATATTAAGTATAGAGGAATTTAGAGAGCCTCATTTTAATTTGGGATTCATTCATCAAGAATATTTAAAAGTATATGATGTTGCAATAGAGCATTATACTAATGCAATAAGATTGGAGCCTAAATATATTGATGCTTACTATAACAGGGCACTTTGTTATGAGCAATTAGATGAACCTAAGAAGGCCGTAGCAGATTTGAAAATTGCACTAGGGTTAAATCCTCAATATACTCCGGCTGCTTTATTAATGGGTAGAGTCCTTAAAAATAACGAATGAATTATCTATCAGTAGAAAACTTAACAAAGTCTTTCGGGATTAGAGTATTGTTTAATGACATTACTTTTGGTATTGAAAAAGGGCAAAAAGTAGCATTTATTGCTAAAAACGGAACAGGTAAATCTACCTTTCTAAACATATTGGCTGGTAAAGAAGGTTATGATTCTGGGAATGTTGTTTTCAGGAAAGGAATTAAGGTTGGAATTTTGGATCAGATGCCTAATTTTAATGAATCTTCATCTATTTCAGAGGTGTTGTTTGATGCTGAATCGGATCAAATAAAAGCAATTTTAGCTTATGAAAAAGCCATTGCTAACCCTGATGATAATGAAAAAATGCAAATTGCTTTTGAGCAAATGGATTTGTTAAATGCTTGGGATTATGAAATTAGAATTAAACAGGTTTTAGGACAGCTAAATATTCATGATCTTAATCAGAATGTTGGAGAGCTTTCTGGTGGGCAAAAAAAGAGGATTGCTTTAGCGCAAGTTTTAATTGATGAACCAGATTTTATCATTTTGGATGAGCCTACCAATCATTTAGATATTGAAATGATTGAATGGTTAGAAGGTTATTTAACCAAAGAAAATATGACCATTTTAATGGTTACACACGATAGATATTTCTTAGAACGAGTTTGTAATGAGATTATTGAATTAGATGATGAGACACTTTATAAGTATAAAGGAAATTATAGCTATTATTTAGAAAAGAAGCAGGAACGCGAAGAAGTTTTTGAAGCAAATGTAGATAAAGCAAAAAACCTTTTTAGAAAGGAGTTGGAGTGGATGCGAAGACAGCCAAAAGCAAGAGGGACTAAAGCAAAATCTCGTGAAGATGCTTTTTATAAAACAAAAGAAGTAGCTCACCAGCGTAAAGATAATAGCAAGGTGTCTATGGAGGTTAATATGAGTAGATTGGGGAGTAAAATTCTTGAAATACATCATGCGCAAAAAGCATTTGACGATTTAAAGATATTGGATGATTTTAACTATGTTTTTAAGAAAAGAGAACGTGTTGGAATAGTAGGAAAGAATGGTGTAGGTAAAACTACCTTTTTAGACATTGTTTTAGGAAAGCAGCAGTTGGATAGTGGAAGAATTGAGCACGGAGAAACAGTTGTTTTTGGGTATTATACCCAAAAAGGAATGAATTTTAAAGATGATAAAAAGGTTATAGAAACCATTAAGGATATAGCAGAGGTTATTCCATTGGCAAAGGGGAAAAGCCTTACAGCGGCTCAATTATTAGAGAAGTTTTTGTTTCCTAAGCACATGCACTATAACCAAGTGGGTAAATTGAGTGGGGGAGAAAAAAGAAGGCTTTATTTACTGACTATATTAATTACCAATCCAAACTTTTTAATATTAGATGAGCCAACCAACGATTTGGATATTTTAACCTTAAATGTGTTGGAAGATTTCTTAGTTGATTTTCAAGGCTGTTTAATTATTGTAACACACGATAGGTATTTTATGGATAAGCTCGTAGATCACTTATTTGTGTTTGAGGGTGAAGGAAAAGTGAAAGACTTTTTAGGTAATTATAATGATTATAGGCTGAATTATAAAGGGAAAGAAGTTAAAGAGAAGGCTGCTAAAAAAGAAGTTAAAGAAGTTAAAGAAGAAGCTAAACCAGATCAATCTAAAACAAAACTATCTTATAAAGAAAAGTTAGAGTTTGAGCAGTTGGAAAAAGATTTAGAAACGTTAGAAGTTAAGAAAGAAGAGTTGGCTAGTTTGTTGAATAATAATATTTCTGACCATGAAGAATTAATGAAAACAACTAAAGAGTTGGGAGATGTTACTACTGAATTGGATAAGAAGACAGACCGTTGGTTAACGCTTTCGGAATTTGCATAGGGCATAATAATTGTTTACCACCCTTTAATTCTTAACTTTAATAAAAAAATAAGCTTGAATTTTAGATTTCACATATTTATTGTTTTGTTAATCTCACTAGCCTTTAGTGATGTTTCTGCTCAAAAGCTCTCTAAAAAAGAATTAAAGCAAAAGAGGACAGAAATTTTAGATAGGATTAAAGAACTTGTCGCTAAAGGGCAGGTAGATTCTATGTTGAATTATGTTAGAAGTCAACAAAAACAGGATGTTGATAGTTCTTTTTATACAAATTCTAGACCTGCAAAAAGTGGTGTTATGGAGCAGGTTATTATAGATGGGGATACAATATATGTCTATAATATGCCAGAATTTGCTGTGGTAGATTTAAAACCTTACGGAGATCCTGATAAAGATAGAAAGTTTAGAGGGTTGAGGTGGCACGTTAAAAAGGTGTATCCTTATGCTGTAACAGCAGCTGGTAAGTTAAAAATGTACAATGCCGAGTTGGAAGGGGTAAAGTCTAAGCGAAAGCGTAGAAAAATAATGAAAAAAAGAGAAAAAGCACTTAAAACTGAGTTTGAAGATGTGATTAAAAAAATGTCACAAACATCGGGTAGGGTTTTGGTAAAGTTAATTGACAGAGAAACAGGAGAATCTACTTATGATATCATTAAGGATATGAGAGGTGGTTTAAAAGCTTGGATTTACCAAGGTGTAGGAAAACTGTATGGCGCTGATTTAAAAGCACGTTACAATCCTAAAACAAACGAAGAGGATGAAATGATAGAAAGGGTAGTACAGTCTTTAATTGCTGAAAAGAAAGGAACTAATTAGAGTTACCCTCCAATTAAACCATGAAGCTGATCAACTTGACTTTCCCAAAGTAGTTTAGCTTCTTCTAGCTCATCTTCATCACAAAAATCTGTAATCATTAAAGAAACATCTTTGGTCATTGCATCAATTTCTATTCTAAATTCAAAGTAAGTTTCCTCATCTTCGTCTTCTAGCCATTTAAATTTGATGAACTGATCGCGTTTTTTGGTGATTAATTTGGCTTGTTCTTCCGAATCATCCCAAATAAAAGTGAATATTTCACCTCTTGAGTTTACATTATCAGCAAACCATTCGCTTAAACCACTTGGTGTAGCTAAATATTTATATAAAAAACTAGCCGATGATTTAATCACAAATTCTAGTTCGTACTTCACTTTATCACTCATAGTATCACAGTATTAACACTCGCTGCAAGATAGTAAAAATAATGAGTTTATGGGCTGATAAACTTGGAAATAAAAAAAAACAAATGAATTTGTTTTTAAAAAGACAAAACTGTTATATTTGCAACCGCATATGGCGAGGTAGCTCAGTTGGTTAGAGCACTGGATTCATAACCCAGAGGTCTCGGGTTCAAATCCCGATCTCGCTACTAAAGAAAGCTTCAACGATAGTTGGAGCTTTTTTCATTTTAAGTAAAATACTAAGCTTCTCTGTAATCCTTTTTGATGAAAAAATGACGTTGAGTTCTTTCCCGTGCAGACGGGAATCCAGCCGCATTATAATGCTCAAAGTATTTTGTTTTATCTGGACACCCGATTTCTTGGGTGAGGATTAGTACTCTTAAAAAAAATACGTTGTGTTCTCTCATTTTAAAAATTTGGCAATCTCTTCTGCCATTTTTCTTCTTCCGCTATAATAGAAATGAGAGTTGGGTAATTTCTCAATAAAATCAGTAGCAGGTAATAATTCCATATTGTCAATAATGATAATGTTTTCGGTGTTGTATCGTTCGTGCAAGAAATTACGGTTGTGAGCTATTAGGTTGGTAAGGTCTTCTCCAATTAATTGTTTCGTTTCGTGTGTGTTTTCTGGTAATAGGTGGAAAATGAGTTTTAGCTTTTTCTTTTTAGTAATAGCTACAATTTCATCAAAATCGTTAATGCGAGGGGTGGCGCTTGCGGTTATTTGAACTCCATAGTTGTTGAGGTGTCCAATGGCAAGCTCTTTTTTGCCTTTAGACCATTTTTCATTCTCAATAGCTGATTTCCATTGGTATGTGGAGTTGTATTTGGTTAAAGGTGTTTTGTCATTTTTTTGTTGAGTTTTAAGCTGTTCTTTAATGGCAGGACCTTTATATACTTTATTTTCTTTAAAAGTTAGCAGAAATCTATTAAGTAGAGGTGGTCTGTTTTTTAGCATAACCATTCGCTGGTCTATGGAATTGGCTTCGTAAGCGTAAAAAACATAAGAAGAAAACGACCTCAAATTCATGGTAACAATAATCGTTTTAATGTTAGTGTGCTCTGGAAGTTGGTCTAGTGTTCTGGCATACATTCCTGCATGGAAACCTGTTTCGCTAATTGTTGCAACGGTTGTGTTGGGCAATAAACTATCTAAAATTTGACTAATTCCTTTCTCGTTTTCAACTTCGTAACCAAAGTAAGAGTCGGAACAATCTCCTAAATAGAGTATTTCAGCATTTTTAGCCGTTTTAATGACTTTTTCTATATTGCTATATTCAATTACATCATCTTGCCATAAAGTTGCTTTATAGATGAGGTTTAAAGCTGTTAGCAGTAGTAGAAGTAGGCTTCCTTTTAGTAATATTTGTTTTACTGCTGCCATTAAAAATTACTATAAATAAAAGGGTAGGTGTTTACGCTCGATAATGTGATGATAGCAAAGATTAGCAAAGAATAAACACTCCATCTTAAAATTACATGCTGTGAGCTGCACCAGTTGTTAAACCCATTTTTAAAAATTTGATGATCAATAAAAATATAAATCACTACGGCAATAATTAAATAAATGAGGTTGGGTTGATTAAAATAAGTAATGTCCGTGTTTAATGGGTTCATCTGTAGAATCCAACCTTTAGTTTGATTAATACCATTGGCTTTAAAAAATATACAAGAAAAAGCAAAAGCTCCAATGGTAAGACTTCTGCTAATAAAGTTGAAAATGAATGGTGGTATTTTGGTAGCAATTTTCTTTCTTATTTTTTGAGTTAGAATTTCAAACCCAAGTATAGCGCCTTGTATTCCTCCAAAAAACGCAAAAGTTAAGTCTGTTCCGTGCCATATTCCGAGAAGTAAAAAGCTGAAGAATACAGAGAAAATTATGCCCCATTTCTTAAAATTAAAAGTAATGGAAATCCACATGGATAAAGGGTTGTAGATGTAGTTGTTAGCCCAAGTGGATAGTGAGATGTGCCACCTTCTCCAAAAATCGGTTAAAGAAATAGCGTAAAAAGGCTGCAAAAAGTTTTGGGTTAATTTTATACCAAATAACCTTGCGCTTCCTAGTGCTATATCTGTATATCCTGAAAAATCAGCATAAATCTCAACTGTATAAAGCAATAGAGCTAAAATTAAAGGTGCTCCAGAGTGGTTGGGAGAATCAATAAACATGGGCTGAATAAACTCATTGATGTGTTCGGCTATTATTATCTTCTTAAATAATCCCCAAAGTATTAGTCTTCCGCCATGGCTAATGTTCTGATATTTTAGGTTGATGTTTTCTTTAAGTTGAGGTAAGAAATCTGCAGCTTGTTCAATGGGGCCTGCAATAAGCTTAGGGAAGAACGATAGGTAGACAGCAAAGTTTCCAAAATGTGTTTCAGGCTTTTCTGTCTCGCGATAAATATCAATGTTGTAGCCTATGGCTTGAAAAATATAATATGAAATTCCGAGTGGTAGTAGCCATTCAACGTGGGGAATTGGGTTTTCAATTTGAAGTAAATCGGAAATGAAATTACTACCTCTATTTATGACGTTATAGTATTTAAATAATCCTAAAAT